>JAWWPH010000391.1:0-7459 GCA_033850875.1 Nocardioidaceae bacterium
GGCTGCCTGCTCCACCGTCGGGCTCACCCCGGCCGCCACGAGCCGTCGCGCCGCGGCAACGAGCGCGTCGCGTGTCCGGCCCTTCTGCCCCGTTCGCCCGAAGGAGTCGTACGACATTGACACGCTCGTCATGGTACGGCAGTATCATCATGGTACTCAAGTCCCATATGGGGACACCCTGCAGAGAGAAGACGTCATGACAGCCTCGATCAGTCCCGCCCCCGTGGTACGAGCAGCGGGTGCCGGCGACCGTCGGGAGTTCTTCGGTGGCGGCGTGCAGACCTGGATGGTTCGCGCTGAAGAGACCGATGGGGCGTTCTTCCTCTTCGAGCACCGGACGGAGCAGGGCAAGACGACCCCCCTGCACACTCATCCCTCCGACGAGACGATGTACATCCTCGAGGGGGAGATCGTCATGCACCTCGACGGCACGAACCACTCGATAGCCGCAGGCGGCGTCGCCGTCGCGCCTCGCGGACTCCCGCACGCGTTCATGGTCGTGTCCGAGTCGGCATCCATCCTGTGCCTGCACACTCCCGGGTCCTGCGAAGCCTTCTACTGGGATGCGAGCCGACCCCTCGCCCCCGGCGAGACGGGCACGGGGGTCGTCGACTTCGAGCGCATCAAGGCTTCAGCGCAGCGCAACGGGGGGATCGAGCTGCTCGGCCCGCCTCCTTTCACTGCCTGATCCCGGCGACTCCCACACCCGCCCGGCGCACGTCACGCCCGGAATCTCGCTGGTCCCGGGTCACGTACATGTGCTGGAGTTGCCCGATGGACGCCGCGGACCTGGCCCGACGCTTCGGTCTGGGCGGTGCCGCGCGGCTCTCGGACGGTCCGGTCGCACGCGGCAAGCAGGGAGTCGTCTGGCGGTTGGACACGGCCGACGGACGCTGGGCGGTCAAGGTGCCGTTCGCGCCGACGGACGAGGACGAGGTCCGTGCGTCGACGCTCTTCCAGGAGTCGGCGTACGCCGCTGGCGTACCGACACCTGAGGTACGCCGCACCGTCGACGGGGACGTCCTCGCCGAGGTCGACGCACGGCAGGCCCGCGTGTACGAGTGGGTGGACCTGTTGGCGTGCGACCCACGGCTGGACCCAGCCCTGGTCGGTGCTGCCGTGGGCCGGATCCACCAGGTGACCGGAACCGTCGGAGGAGCCCCGGACCCGTGGTTCCAGGACCCGGTGGGTCCCGGCCGCTGGGACCAGCTCGTGACCCAGCTACGGGCCGCGGGCGCACCGTTCGCCGGCAGGCTCGCCGCACTGCGCGACGAGCTGGTGGAGCTGGAGTCCTGGATCGAGCCCCCGCAGGCACTCCAGACCTGTCACCGGGACCTGTGGGCCGACAACGTGCTGCCGACCAAGGAGGGTGGGCTGTGCGTGATCGACTGGGAGAACAGTGGGCCCGCCGACCCCAACCAGGAGCTCGGGTGCCTGCTGTTCGAGTTCGCCCGCGGTGACGCCGGTCGGGCCCGCGAGCTCATGGCCGCCTATCGCGAGGCCGGGGGACACGCCGTCGTGACCAGGCGCGGCCACTTCTCGATGCTCGTCGCCACGCTGGGACACGTCACCGAGATCGCCGCCACCGACTGGCTGGCACCCAACGTCCGCTCGCCGGATCGCGCCGACTCCGCCGCCTGGATCGGCGAGGTCTTCGACGAGCCGCACACCCGGGACGTGCTCGACTCGCTCCTGGTTGCCGTGGCCGGCAACTCGACGTAGCGCCACCCAAGAGGCGCCGGGGGGTCACGTGTGTCCGCCCGAGGAGTCAGGCGTCTTCGCCCGAGGAGTCAGCCCTACTGGTGGTGGGCGTACCGGGGGAGTCGGGTAACGATCTGCTTGACCGTCCCGCACGCTCCCTTGTAGAAGTAGTCGTAAGCGGGAGACCGGTTCGCGAGCAGCTGGCCCTTCGAGTTCATCGTCACCATCTCGAGGTTGAAGATGTCGATCATCTGCTTGGCGTAGACGCCGCGCAGCCGCATGGTGAGGACCTGCGATCGGTACCCGAGGCAGAGCTGCGACGAGTTGACGAGGGGCTGCGCCACAGGCACCGCGGCGACCGCCGTGGGTCGGTCCATGTACAGCACGCCGCCGGTCAGGGCGCCGGCACCCATGGCGACGAGAAGCGCCAGCACGGAGACCGCCAGGGTCCACCTCTTCATGGTGCTTCCCCCTGACGGCGAGTGTGTCGTTGCTCAGACAGTGAAGCACGCGGGTGCGGCCGAGGTGACCGTTTCGCCCGCTTCGCCCGCCTCCTGTGGCTGCTTTCGCTCACGGCCGGCGTCAGGGTCACTGTTGGCTATGAACCGCTCGCCCAACGCGACAAATCGGACTTTCGCCAGCCCCTTCCTTCGCCGCCCGGGTCCGGGTCATCCAGACCGAGGTTGCCTGCTCAACGGCGGCCTCCTGCGGCGACGAACCTCTGTTGGGGCGCTGGCGAACGTATCGGGGGCAGCTCATCTTCCCGTACCCGGCTCTCGAGACAGCGTCGGGCGGGTGTCCGCGCCAACCAGGCCAGTGCGGTACGCGAGCACGACGGCCTGCACGCGGTCGCGAAGGTCGAGCTTCTGCAGGATGTGCGTGACGTGCGTCTTGACGGTTCCCTCGCTCACGAAGATCTCCCGGGCGATCTCGGCGTTGGACAGACCGCGCGCGATCATCGCCAGTACGTCGTGCTCGCGAGCGGTGAGGTCACGGATGCCCTCGGGCGGAGTCGCGCGCGGCATGCGCGTGAACTGCCTTATCACCTGCCGGGTCACGCTCGGCGACAGCAGCGCGTCGCCCGCGGCCACGGTGTGGATCGCCGCGATCAGGCTCTCCGGCGGGTCGTCCTTGAGGACGAATCCGCTGGCGCCGGCCCTCAGCGCCTCGTACACGTACTCGTCGAGGTCGAAGGTCGTGAGGATGAGTACCCGCGCCAGGGAGTTGGCCGCGATGATGCGCCGAGTCGCCTCGATGCCGTCGAGCTCCGGCATCCGGATGTCCATCAAGACGACAGTCGGGTCGTACCGGGCGGCCAGGCGCACCACCTCCGAGCCGCTCGTCGCCTCGGCCACCACCTCGATGTCCGGTTCACGCGCGAGCAGCATGCGAAAGCCGGCGCGCACCATGGCCTGGTCGTCGGCCACGAGGACGCGGATGGTCATCGCTCGGTCCCGTCCAGGGGAAAGCGGGTGCTCAGGACGAAGCCGCCGCCGCTCGCCGCACCGGCCGTCATCTCACCGCCGTAGATCTTCACCCGCTCCCGCACCCCGACGAGCCCATGACCGGTACCGTCGCCAGGCGACACTGAGCGCCCGTCGTCGCGCACCTCGATCCTCAGGTCATCCGACCCGTAGCGGACGAGCACGTCGGCGCCGCTCGCGTCGGCGTGCTTGAGCGCGTTGGTGAGTCCCTCCTGGACCACTCGGTACGCCGACAGGTCAAGCGTGCTCGGCAGCGGGAACGGGTCGCCGTCGACCCGGAGACGGACGGGAAGACCCGCTCGCTGCACCTCGTCGAGCAGCCGGTCGAGGTTGTCGAGGCCGGGTCGTGGCGCGAGGTCGGGGCTCTCCCCGTTGCTGCGCATGGCACCCAGGAGGCGTCGCATCTCCGCGAGCGCACTGCGGCCGGCTCCTTCGACGCCTTTGAGCGCCTGCTTGTCCTCGCCGAGCGTCTCGGGGAGGTTGTGCCGCACGGCCCCCACCTGCAGGACCATCACGCTTACCGCGTGAGCGACGATGTCGTGCAGCTCGCGTGCGATGCGCGCGCGTTCCTCGGCGACGGCGACACGGGCGACCGCCTCCCGCTCGCGCTCCGCGCGGCGCGCGAGATCCTCCGCCTGCTCGGCCCGGGTGCCGCGCTGCCGAACCGCCATACCCGCCAGCCAGGCGCAGGCGAACGGGATCGGGACGAACAGCACGTCGCTCGGCGCATGGTTCGGGTCGTTCACCACGATCACTACCGCGCCGCCGAGCACGATCGCCAGACCGAGCCGCGCACGCCCGTTCTGCGGGACCTCGCCGAGCAGGAACGACGACGCCATTCCAGCGGCGGTGGCGCCGGCGGTGAAGGTGAACAGCCGACCGTCGACGAACGAGACGGCTGCGCCGAGCGCCCAGACGGACAATGGCACCGCGAAGGGCCAGCGGTGGCGACCGAGCAGCAAGAGCACGACGATGACGGTGGCCGGCACCGTGAACCACGGGGTCGTGCGCGGCGCCCGCAACGCGTCGTGGCGGTACGCCACGTCGAACGCAGTACCGATCGCCGCAGCGACGATCAACAGATCGAATCCGTGGCTGCGCGCGAACGACCAGAGCCGGACCACCCGCCGAAGGTAGCGCACCGGTTCCGGGCGTCGCCTCTGTCAAAAGTCGGAGCCGGAGTCGCCCCACAGTGGCAGACCGGATCTTGCCTGCGGCCGACGACAAGGGCGTTCTGCGGCTCATAGCGTCGCCGGAATCGGGTGCCGTGATCCAGGCACAAGCCCGGCTCGTCGCTGGCGAGATCCAGACGGTCATCCGAGCCGTCCTCAGCGGACGTACGCCACTGCACCACTTCCAGTCAGGAGACCACAGATGAACCTCACAGCGGTTTCACCACGATCGACGCGTACCGACTTCGTCGAGGACGACTTGCCGCAGTTCACGCGGCGCCAGATCTTCGGCGTCTGGGCCGCCGCGACCATCCCGATGAGCGTGCTCGGCTGGATCGTCGCCCCGTGGCTGGGTCACCATCTGTCGACCCGTGACCCCTTCATCGACGCCCTTCTGATCTGCTTCAACGCCGGCCTGATCTGGATGATCGTCCTGACCTTCATCATCGTCAGGCGAGAGCAGGGCTCACTGGCCTGGCCGAAGGTGCGCGACGCCCTGTGGCTGCGAGCCCCTCGCAACCCCAGGACCGGGCGCCGAGGGGGAAGGATCTGGTGGTGGGCTCTGCTCTTCACCGTTCTGATGGCACTCGTGAACGCGCTGCCCTTGGACCCGACCGGCCCGCTGCCCCGGGACCTGCCGAGCGCCATCCTGACCGATCGGATCGCGAACTACTTCCACGGCAACTGGTACGGCTTCGCCATGATGGTAGCGAACGCGTTCCTCTCACCTGTGGCCGAGGAGCTGCTCTTCCGCGGTGTGCTGTTGCCACGGATGCGGGCTGTCTTCGGGCGCGGCGACTGGATCGCCAACGGGACCATCTTCACCCTGTACCACCTGCATCAGTGGTGGAGCATGCCGGTCACCCTCATTGACGGCATCGTCGACCAGGCGTACCCCAGCCGGCTCTTCCGCAGCACCTGGATGGGCCTCATCACGCATACGGCACCTAGCTTCCTCGTCGTCGGCGTCATCTTGAAGCTCGTCCTCTGAGGAGGCGACGAGTCCCAAAGCAGCGAGCTGGCTGCCCGGCCGGCGCGGATCCGCCCGGTCGGCCGGCCAGCTGCACGAGCCGCGCCCGAGCGCCAGAGCTCAGCCGGAGAGGTACTCGTCGGCGAGCGCCTTGGGCGCGCAGGCCAGCCAGCCGTCGACCAGCGCCTCACGCAGGTCGGTCGCCGCGACTGTGTTCAGCTGGATGAGGACGGCCGCGTAGCCGTTGAAGTGGGGGATCGTGAAGAAGCCGTCCGGATGTGCGGCGAGCACCGCCTCCTTCTCCGCGAGGTCGCCGACCCGAACCGCCAGGATCGGTCCCGCGGGCGGAGTCTCGTCGCCGAAGCGCTTGAGGTCGGCCTTGCTGAAGGGCCGCTCCCAGGCGAACGCCTTGCCGCGGACCGACCACGACCGGTTTCCGCGCTGTTCTCCGGAGGTCGCCTCGGGCAGCTCCTCAGCCAGGAGCGCCACCTCGTCGATGGTCACCATCCCTGCACCGTAGCCGCCGACGGGTCGGTGAGTTCCCGTCGAGGGTCGCTTGGTTCCGGTCGAGGGGTCGGTGAGTTCCCCTCGAAGGGTCAAAAGGCTTGCTGCCCGTTCGGCGTCAGACCATCTGCCTGGTCGCGAGTGCCGACGTTTGCCCCCGCTCGGACGGACGTTTGCGCCCGCTCGGCGGGGTGCCTAGTGGGGCTCGGAGAGTGCGTCGGTCAGCAGGGAGACGAGCGCCTCGAGCTGGATGTCGGCCGAGGACGACACCTCTGCGTCGGAGCCGTCGAGGGCACGGGCGGCGAGTCCCGCCTTGCTGTCGATGAGCTCGGCGATCTTGGTGTCGATCGTCTGTGCGGCGATGATGCGCCACGCCGTGACCGGCTCCTCCTGGCCGATGCGGTGGATGCGGTCGATCGCCTGCGTCTGCTCCGCGTCGGTCCACGAGAGCTCGGCGAGCACCATGTTGGACGCGACGTGCAGGTTGAGCCCCACGCCGGCGGCCGTCAGCGAGCAGACGACGATCGACACGTCGGGATCGGTCACGAAGGCGTCGATGTTGCGCTGCCGTGCCGTCCTCGTCTGGTTGCCGCGGATCGAGGCGTAGCGGATACCGCGCTTGGCGAAACTCTCCTCGGCGACGTCCATGACGGCGACGTGCCGGGCGAAGAAGACGACCTTCCCGACGTTGCGCGCCAACTGCGCGGTGTAGTCGGCTGCCAGTCCCGCCTTGGCCTCGCCGATGTGTCGCAGCATCGTGAAGACGTTCTCGTCGGACTTCTCCGACGAGGTGTCCTTGCGCTCCCACGCGGCCACCCTGCGCACCAGCTCATGGTCGATCCCGTCGACCGGTGTGCCGCTGGAGCGGCCGGCGAGGGCGCTCTCGTACCGGGCCACCAGGCGCCGCGCGAGGTCACGCTCGGCCTTGCGGATCGAACGCCCGGCCTCGTCGTCGAGCTCGACCGGGAGATCGGCGACGCGGCGGGCGGGAATGTCGGCGGCCACGTCGACCTTGCGACGACGCACGATGCCCATGTCGATGACGCAGCGCCGGGCCGCCGGGTAGAACCCGAAGTCGGCGGGCGTCCGGCCGGTCTCTTCCAGGCAGTCCATCAGTTGCGCGAGGGGTTTCTCGTCGTCTATCCAGCCGAGGAACTGCCAGATGGCCTTGAAGTCCTCGATGTCGTTGATCAGCGGGGTACCGGTCAGAGCCATCAGCAGCGGCCGCGCGATGCGGGACCGGACCCGCTCGGACACCTGCAGGACGTGCTGCGAACGCTGCGACGCCTTGTTCTTGATGAAGTGTGCTTCGTCCACGACCATGCCCCGAAAGCCGAGGTCGCCGAGCCAGCCGACGTGTCGATCGAGTACCTCGTAGTTCACGATGACGATGTCTGCGAAGCCGTCGACCGTTTCCCCGTTCCCGTGGATCACGGTGGCGGGGCGGTTCGGCGTCCACAGCGCCGCCTCGCGGGCCCAGTTGGTCTTGACGACGTTCGGTACGACCGCGAGCAGCGGATAGGCGTTCGCCGCCTGCGCGGCGAGCAGGGCCTGAGCCGTCTTGCCGAGCCCGGGCTCGTCGGCGAGCAGGAAGGTCCGGTGACCGGCGGCGACCGCGGCGATCAGGC
>JAWWPH010000209.1:0-5464 GCA_033850875.1 Nocardioidaceae bacterium
CCGGCCGGCGGGTCATCAGCCCGGACCTCCGCGGGACGGGCAGCACCCGGTTCCTGTCCGCCGACACCGTGAGAGACGGCCGGGCCGTCGCGCTCGCCCAGGACACTCTCGACCTCGCCGATGCACTCGGCATCGCACGCTTCGCCGTCGTCGGCCACGACTGGGGGGCGCGGGCGGCGTACACACTCGCCGCGCTCGTACCCGGGCGCATCACATCGGTGGTCGCGATCGCTCTCGCCTACCAACCCCACGGACGGTTCGTCATGCCGGACTTCGGGCAGGCGCGCGCGTTCTGGTACCAGTGGCTGATGTACGTGGATGACGGCGCGAAGGCGGTCCGCAGTGACCCAGTGGGGTTCGCCCGGATGCAGTGGGACACCTGGAGCCCGCCCGGCTGGTTCGACAACCAGGAGTTCGCGATCACCGCCGAGGGGTTCGCCAACCCGGACTGGGCCGCCGTCACCCTGAACGCGTACCGGGCGCGCTTTCGTGCCGACGAGCCACGCGACCCCCGCTACGACGGCCTGCGTCGCGAGCTGGAGACCGTGGAGCACATCCGCGTACCGACGCTGATGATCCAGGGAGGAGCGGACCGGTGTGACGAGCCGCGCGCGTCCGAAGGCCTCGACGGGTACTTCGACAGCTACCGGCGCGTCGTCCTCGACGGCGTCGGGCACTTCCCGCCGCGGGAGGCTCCCGACCGGGTCACCGCGCTGGTCCGCGAGCACCTGCCCGCCGCGGATGCGTGAACCACCGAGACGCCAATCGGTGAGCGACACGCCGGCAGAAACCGGGCCGTGGGCGACGTCTCGGCGGGAGCGGCTAGCGGATCGTGACGGGCGCCGTGACCGTGGTCTCGTCGAAGGCGCCGCTGCGGATGGTGACGCTCACGGTCCAGGCTCCCGCGATTCCGACCGGCGTCGCCATGGTGGAGTACTCGCCCTCGCTCGGTGAGCTCAGGTGCAGCGCCAGCGGTCCGATGCTCTGCTGCGGCAGGGTGAGTGCCGCACCGATCTCCGTGGGGCGGTACGGCTGGCCCTGCCGGTCCTCCACCGTCAGATGGACGACCTGGGGACCCAGCGTCGCAGGCGTGACGACGACCTGCACCGTGCCCTGTACGGCGCCCGTGTCGAAGGCTTCGGACGTGGAAGCGATCGGCGTGTAGGCCTCGCGCGCCGTGGCGGTGTTGACGAGGACAGCGGTCAGCCCCAGCACGGCGACCGCGACGACGACCTCGCCCGCGACGCTGCGCCGCAATCTCCGCAAGGCCACCGCGGGCGCGTAGTCCTCCCCCACCTCAGGTGGACGGTCGACGAAGAACACCGCGATCGCCCCTCGCGCGGCGTAACCGAGCCCCATCAAGACGATCAGCCCGGTGACCTTCCCGACGATGAGCCAGCCGTAGGTCGTGTGGAACAGTGCCGCCAGCTGACCGCTGTCGCGCAAGGTCTGCAACGTACCGGTCACGATGACGACGGCCACGCTGCCCAACGCGATCGGCGAGAAGCGCCGGACCGACTCCCAGGCCGGCCACACGTCGCGGCCGCGGAGCGCTGTCGCTGCGAGGACGCACAGCCCGCCGATCCAGACGGAGGCCGCGACCAGGTGGACGACGTCGGAGGCGACCGACAGCGCGACGTATCGGCCGATCGACGCGTGACCCGCGAGGGACCACGTCGCGGCGATCGACCCCATGGCGACCGCCCAGGCCACGATGGAGACCGGCTTGTGTGCCCGGCGCGTACCGGGCAGGCCCTCGAGGATGACGTAGCCGAACAGCCCGGCCTGCACGAGCAGCACGATCCGTACCAGCAGGCACGCCCCGAGCCGCGAGTCGAAGGTGCGCCTGAGCAACGTCGGGTCGACCATGCCCGGGAAGCCATGCCCCGTCGCATAGACCCCTTGGAGGAGGAACGCCAGCACCGCCGTCCCCATGGCGGTCGACCATGCCACCTTCAGCAGGCGTCGAGCCCGGAGGTCCGCCGCGCCGTCGGGCCAGCACACGAGCAGAAAGACGACGCCGCCGCAGAACACCGCGAAGGCCAGGAAGCCCACGCCGCGGGTGGCGGCGTACACGATCTGGACCGGTAGGCCGGTCGAGCCCTGAACCGACGCCGTGCTGACGTGCGTGCTCCGATGGCCGATCGAGAATGTGAAGGCGCCCGAGACGGGATGGGAGTCAGCCGATACGACGTGCCAGGCCACGGTGTACGTGCCGTCGCCGAGGCCCGTTCGCAGGCGGGCGGTCATCTCCGTACCGGCCTTGCTCTGCAGGGGCGCCGCGACGTCGACCCGGGCGCCAGCCGGGGCGTACACCCGCAGGCTGCCGGAACCGACTCCGACGGACTCGTCGAAGGTGATCGAGACCGTGGTCGGGGCGACTTTCAGCACACTTCCGTCGACGGGGTTCGTCGACGCGAGCGTGGCGTGAGCCGACGCCGGCGCGGCGACGGCCACCACGAGGACGAACGCGAGCAGGAGCCATCCGCACAGTCGTGCGAGCAGTGCCCGCGGCCGGTTCATCAGACCTGACGCGGGCGGCGCACCCACATGACACCGACTGCACCGACGGCAGCAAGGGCCAGGAGCAACGCGATGACCGCCAGTACACCTGGCCAGCTGCTCGACGAGTCGGCGTTCGCGGCAACGGATGCGCTAGCCATCTCCATGGCGGTCGGGTTGTCGGTCGCCGACGTCAGTGCCAGTACCGGGGCCGGGTGCTCGGACTCGGGCTGTCCCGGCGCGGAGACGTCGATCCATCTCACGACGTCGCCATTGGAGTAGGTCTGCAGCGCCTTGAACGCGACCGAGCTACCCGTGTCAGGAAGCGGATCCACCGACAGGGCGAAGTCCTGGTACTGGCCCGGCTCGATACGACCACCCGACCAGGTGACCTGGTCGACGACGGTCGTGAACTTGCCGTCGTCGGTGATCAGCGGCTTGGAGAGCGTGACGGAGTGCTCGCTCACGGTCCAGCCGGGGACCGGGCGGGCGAGCAGCTGAGCGATGGGGGCCGACGTCGGGATCTGCAGCTGCAGCTTGGTGGTCACCGCACGGGCTTCCTCGTTCGGTACGCGGAAGGTCAGCTCGGCGGTACTGCCCTGTACAGCCGTGTCCGGCGAGATCGACACGTGTGCGCTGGCCGGGCCCATGCCGACGATCACTGCTGCGGCGGTGACGCCGACGGCGACGGCGGCGCGGACGCCCGTTCGACGTATCGCCTGCGAGGTTGCGATCATGGTCAGCCTTTCGGTCCGGACGGAGGCTGCCGAACGTCGATCCGTCCAGGAGAGCCGAGACATCCCTGCATGTGGCGTGCGCGCTGTTCGCGCCGCCCATCCACTATGGCTCACAATGCCCCGGTGCGGACGAGAATCTGTCGGATGAGTGAGCGCACGACAGCACTGCGTCACGGCTCCTACGGCACCACCGGTCAGCCGCTGCGACGCCCCGGCTGAGCGCCGGGCGGAGCTATGTCCCGCTTTTGGGATCGCGCGATACTACGCTAAACCGCCGGTATACGCCGTACACAGCGTAGCGTCATCGTATGACTACTGAGTGGTACCTCGACGCGCGCTTGGTGCTCCTCCGCAGCGAGCTGGTCGATGCGGTGAACAGCTGGAACGCCATCGCGGGCGAGGTCCGGCCAGATGCCCTGACCGAGGACCAGCGCCTCACGATGGAGCGCTGCCTCAAGGCCGACGAGGCGTACTACGAGGCATGGAAGAACTTCCTGTGGCGGCGCCGCCAGACGCGACCGCGGCTGTGATGCTGTCGCGCGGAACGGACGTCACGCCGCCAGGCGCTTCGCGTCCACGATCGACAGCAGCAGCCCTTGACAGCGCCGAGGTCCAGCAGGACCGTCGAAGGCATATCTGTGGTCGGGGACGGATGCCGGGATCTGCGTCGCACGAGAAGTGTTCGAGGCCCGCGAGGTCCAGACCGCCGAAGGGGACCGGATGAGGCGTACGGCTGTGGGCGCGTTGACAGCGGCGACGGCTGCCCTTGCCCTGTCGGCCGCGCCCGGTGCCAGCGGTATCGCCTTGCCGATACACGCGTGGAACATCCAGCCCGTGATCACCTCCCTCGACGAGCCCCGCGGACTGTCGTTCGACGCGCACTCCGATTTGTACGTCGCCGAGGCGGGTCACGCGCGAACCGGTGCGGCCGGCGTGACCTCCTCAGGCGCGATCTCGAAGTACCGATGGGCGGGCGGTGACCTCGAGCCGGCCTGGTCGACCGCCTTCACGTCGATCTTCACGCCGTCAGCCGGCGGCGGCACCCAGGTACTCGGCCCGGCCGCCGTCTCCGCGTCCAGCGGGGCCTGCCCGACGCGTGCGCACCTCCCGTCGCCTGGCAGCGCCCACGACCAGAGGGGCTGCGTGGTGCAAGCGGTGCTCAGCGGGTCCCGCCGTGGGGTCCGAGCCGACTTCGGGCTGGACGCACCGCAGATCGGTCACCTGTTCGACCTCAGCGCGGCCACCGGGGCGGCACGGTCGCGCAGCGATGTGGGCGACCGCGACTACGCGTGGACGGCCGCGCACGCGAGCCTGTTCCCGGACGACTTCCCCGACGCCAACCCTTATGCCGTCCTGACGGTAGGCAGGCCCCGCCATGCCCACCGCGACGCAGACGATCGCCCTGCGGTGCGGACGTTCGTGGCCGACGCCGCATCGAACACCGTCAGCGAGGTCCTGCGCGGCGGGAGGTCGCGCGTCATCTCCTACATCCCGAACGAGGCGGCAGGTGCCGAGCGCGACGCCACTCCGACGTGCATCGCCGAGGGGCCCGACGGCGACCTGTACGTCGGCGCTCTCGACCTGCTGTCGAACCTCGCCGTCGGTGGGGGCCAGTCCAACGTGTGGCGCGTCGACCCGAACTCGAAGAACTGGAAGCACAACGCGACGCTGTGGGCGAGCGGCTTCACCACGATCAACGGCTGCACGTTCGACTCGAGCGGACACTTCTGGGCCTCGGAGCTCTTCTACCCCAATGCGTCCGGCCCGCCCGGCGATGTCGCCTATGCCAGCGTCACCTCGCCCGACGCGATCACGCACGTCGTCGGCAACTCCGACATCGCGCTGCCGGGGGGCATCGTCGAGGGGCCGGACAAGGCGATGTACGTGAGCACCGGGGCCGCCGACACAGCGCCCGGGTCGGGCGCCGTGCTCCGTGTCTCACACTGAAAGGCAGTACCCCGGCCCACCAGCCGGCAGGCGAGTAATCTGGTTACGCAATGGTACAAACTGGTCACATAGGGTATAAGGAGCGGAGCGCCGGGTATCTGCGCGCGCTGGGACCAGTGATATCGGGGGTCGGGTGAGATGAACGAGCCTGACGAGGACGAACAACATGCGGCCGCCCGCGAGGCGGGCGACGCGGGTGCCCAGAAAGACGACGCGGGCGCGGACGATAGCGCCCCGGCCACGGGTGTTCGAGGGGAGGGAACGAGCGAATCGACGCG
>JAWWPH010000221.1:0-15915 GCA_033850875.1 Nocardioidaceae bacterium
AAGTGGGCGGTGGCGTCGGCAGCCGACAGCGTGATCGTGATGATCCACGAGGTGGCGACGAAGCCCAACAGGCACAGGACGAAGAGCTTCCCCCGCCAGAACGGCAGGAGATGCTCCAGCATCGCCACCGACCCCTGACCGTGGGGGCTCTCGCCCGACACGACTCGATAGACGGGCAGCATCCCGCCCAACGTCACCGCGACGATCAGCAGCGTCGCCAGCGGCGAAAGGGCACCGGCGGCGAGTGCCGCGATGCCCGGGAGGTAGCTCAGGCTCGAGAAGTAGTCGACGCCCGTGAGGCACATGACCTTCCACCAGGCGTGCTGGTCCTCCGACGACTCCCGCGCTCCCGGACCGTGCGCGACGTGCACCTGGTGGTGCAGGAGCCACCGCCCCAACGGACGGGACGGCTTGGTCTCGTCCTTCTCCTGAGCCGGTTTGCTGGGCGCTGTACTCATCTGATCGGCGTCCTTCGAGCTGGCTCGGGTGGGCGGTGACGGAACGACGGCACCGCCCTACTCTCTACCCGATCCGCCCGGGCGTCATTCCGGGGAGCGCACGCGACAGCCTGAACCCTCGGGGGCCGGCCCGCCGCGTCGCTCAGGGCTGCCCGGCGAGCCGGTAGTACGCCGCATTCCAGCGCAGCTCCTGGGCGAAACTTCGCGTGGTCGTCGAGGAGTCGATGACGACCAGCTCCGTCCTCGCCATGGTGGCGAAGTCCTCCAGCGCCTCGAGACCCACGGCCGTACTGAGGACGGTGTGGTGCGGCCCGCCGGCCAAGAGCCAGCTCTGCGTGGAGGTGGCGAGGTCGGGAGCAGGTTTCCACACGGCACGTGCTACCGGCAGGTTGGGCAACGGCTCATCGGGCTCGACCACGTCGACCTCGTTGGCGGTCAACCGGAACCGGTCGCCCAGATCACAGATCCCTACGACGAAACCCGGCGCGCTGGTTGCGGTGAACACCAGCCGCACCGGGTCCTCCCGGTTCCCGATCCCGAGCGGATGGATCTCGCAGCTCGGCCGGTCGGTGGAGATCGACGGGCAGACCTCGAGCATGTGAGCGCCGAGGATCTTCGGCTCCCCCGGGCCGAAGTGGTAGGTGTAGTCCTCCATGAACGATGTGCCGCCACCGCGTCCGACGGACATCACCTTGAGCACCCGTAGCATCGCTGCGGTCTTCCAGTCGCCCTCGGCGCCGAACCCGTACCCGTCCGCCATCAGCCGCTGTACCGCGATCCCGGGCAGCTGACGCAGTCCCCCGAGGTCCTCGAAGTTCGTGGTGAACGCCGTGAAGCCGCCGTCGTCCAGGAAACCGCGAAGGCCCAGCTCCTGCCGCGCCGCGTACCGCAGCGAGTCGCGTCGCTCGCCCGACGGCCCGAGGGCGTCGACCACCGCGTACGCGTCGTCGTACTGCGCCACGAGGGTGTCGACGTCGCTCTCGCTCACGGCGTCCACGGCGTCGACGAGATCGTTGACGCCGTAGCCGTTCACCGAGAAGCCGAACCGCATCTCTGCCTCGACCTTGTCGCCTTCGGTCACGGCGACGTCGCGCATGTTGTCGCCGAACCGGGCCATGCGCAGCGATCGGGCCGCTCGCCAGCCCAGCGCCGCCCGACTCCACGCCCCGATCCGCTCGGCCACGTCGGGATCACTCACGTGGCCGGCGACGATCTTGCGGGCCACGCCCATCCGGGACTGCATGTAGCCGAACTCCCGGTCGCCGTGGGCCGCCTGGTTCAGGTTCATGAAGTCCATGTCGATCGAGCCCCACGGCAACGACCGGTTGGCCTGAGTGTGCAGGTGCAGCAGCGGCTTCTGCAGCGCGCCGAGGCCGGCGATCCACATCTTGGCGGGGGAGAAGGTGTGCATCCAGGCGACGACGCCGACGCAGGCGTCCGACGAGGTCGCGTCCAGGCAGGCGCGGCGGATGGCGTCGGAGGTCGTCAGGACCGGCTTCCACACGATCCGGACGGGCACCTGCTCGGCCTCCCCCAGGGCCGCCGCGATCTGCTGCGACTGGTCGGCCACCTGCTCGAGAGTCTCCTCGCCGTACAGCGCCTGGCTGCCCGTGAAGAACCAGATCTCGAGGTCCGAAGGCGAGAGCTCGGGCACCCTGCTACTCCTTCACTGTGAACGTCGGCCACGCAGCGCCGTCCCGGCACCGAGCCGGCGGATCCGCGTCGGGCAGTCGAAAGGTTAGCCCTTGACCGCTCCGGCAGACAGCCCGGCCACGTAGAAGCGCTGGAGGGCCACGAACAAGATGACGCACGGCACCATCGCGATGACCGACCCTGCGGCGAGGTATCCGTAGTTGACCTGCCCGTAGGCCCCTTGCTGGAGGTTCACGAGCGACAACGGGAGCGTGTACAGGTCCTGGCGCGTGAGGAAGGTCAGCGCCCCGAGGAACTCGGTCCACGCGGCGAGGAAGGCGTACAGCGCGGTCGTCGCCATGCCCGGAACCACGAGGGGACGCAGTACGTGCGTGAACGTCCGCATGGTCCCGGCCCCGTCGATGCTCGCCGCGTCCTCGAGCTCGGTCGGGATGGAGCTGAAGGCGGTCCGCATCACGAAGACGCCGAACGGCAGGTTGACCGTCGAGTAGAACAGCACCAGACCCAGGAGCGAGTCGGTCAGGTGCATCGCGTTGAGCTGCATGAACAGCGGAGTCAGGATCGCCTGGAACGGGATCATCAGCGTCACGATGATCAGGCCGAAGGTGATGCCCGAGCCGCGGAAGGTGAACCGTCCGAAGCCGTACCCGGCCGAGGTCGCCAGCAGCGTCGTGAGCACCGCGGTGCCGCCCGACACGATCAGGCTGTTCAGGACCGCCCGCGGGATGTGCCCCTGGTCGGCGATCCCGCGGAAGTTGTCGAAGGTGAGCTTGAAGAACGTGGAGAGGTCCGGGGCGGACGTGATGGTGGCGTTGGGCTGCAGCGAGCGCATCAGCGCCCACACCAACGGCACCACGAAGACGAGCACCGAGAGCACCGCGGCCAGCAGGTACAAGACGACCTTGACCCTGCTCTCCTGCCGCGGCCGCCCGACCGGTACCTGCCTGCTCGGGGTGGCTCCTCGCCGCGTCGGACGGTCCACGACCTGTGTCATGCGCTCGCGTTCCTCTCCCTCTCGCCCGGCCGCGCCGGTCTAGTCCTTCTCGCGCAGCAGCCAGAACTGCCCCGCGCTGATGAGTGCCACGACGATCACCAAGACGATCGACAGCGCTGTCGCCGCGCCCACCTGGAGCTGCACGAACGCGCGCTGGTAGATGTAGAGGACGATCGGTGTCGTGTCGGTGCCCGGGCCGCCCTGCGTCAGCACGAAGAACTGGGTGAACGCCAGGAACGAGCCGATGACCGACAGGATCAGGCTCATGGCGATGGTCCGCCGGAGCATGGGGATCGTGATGTGCAGCTCTCGCGACCACCACGACGCGCCGTCCATCTCGGCGGACTCGTAGATCTCCCCGGCGATCGCCTGCATCCCGGAGACGAGCAGCACCATGGTCAGCCCGGAGACGCCCCAGATCACCAGCGCGCAGATGAGACCGGTGGCGAGCGGACCGTTCACGAGCCAGGCTGTGGTGCCGTCGGTGAACCCGAGCGCCTTCAGGAGCAGGTTGATGGCCCCGCTGTTGGGCTGGGCCTCCAGGACGGTGAGGAAGCTCAGGGTGCTGAGCCCGATGACGTACGGGAGGAAGAAGATCGTGCGGAGCAGGGTGGAGCCGCGCCGGTTCGCCCGGACGACGACCGCCATGAGGTAGCCGACCACCAGGATCGGCAGCGTCACGATGCCCGTGTACAGCAGCGTGTACAGCACCGACTTCCAGAAGGCGGTGTCCTGCGCGATGCTCGCGTAGTTGGCGAACCCGACGAACTTGTACGAGCCGATGAGCGGCCAGTTGGTCATCGAGATGTACACCGCGAAGATCAGGGGCACGAAGACGAAGGTGACGACGAAGGCGACCGCCGGGAGCACCAGGGCCAGCCCCGTCCCGGGCCGGTGCGTCAACGAGCCCGTACCACCGAGCAGCCCGCGCCGGGGGGACGCGGGAGGCGTGGTCTCGGCGGCCGCGCGAGTACGGACCTCGGTGCCTGACAGTGTCACGGTGTCACCTCGCGATCGGGGTCGGCCATGCCCGCGCCGTCACAGCTGGGCCTGGTGGAGGATCTGGTCGAAGTCGTGCTGCCCCTGCTGCAAGGCCCCCTCGACGTCCCCGTCGAACACCGCCTGCCGGAACATGGCGATCCAGGGGCTGTCGGGCTGGTTGAACAGCAGGTTGTACGCCAAGGTGGTGGGTGCGTAGCCGCGGTCGAGGTGGTCCAGCGGCGCCACGTCGAGCGGGTTCTTCTTGCGGAACGCGGCCGTCGCGGCATCCCCGCGCACCGGTGTGTAGCCACCGGCCGGGATCTGCTGCTGCTGAGGCAGGGCCAGGGCGAACTTCGCGAACTCCCAGGCGCCGGAGGCGTTCGTGGCGCCGCGCGGGATGCAGAAGTTGTCGCCGCCGTCGAAGAAGGCCGAACCGCCGTCGGGGCCGCACAGCAATCTGACGCCGGTCCGCTTGCGTGCCGTGTCGTCCGCGGCCAGCACTGCCGCGCTGTAGTTGGACGGGAAGAAGCCGACCTTCCCGGCGCGGAAGTCGGCGCCCCAGGTGGTACCCGTGTCCGAGAACGCCGCCTGGGAGATCAGCCCGTCCTTCCACATCGAGCGGTAGAACTCCAGGGTCCGGCGAAGCGGCGCGTTGTCGGCGATGTGGCCGTGCTGCGAGCCGATCTTGCCCGAGATGTTGTCGGTGCCGGTCGCCCAGATGTGCGGCTGCACGACGAAGCCGAGGATGCCGGCCGAGTTGCCCGCGATCGACCACCCGTAGATGTCGTTGCCGAGCGACCGGACCCGGTGGGCAGCCTCGAGAAGGCCGTCGAAGCTCCCTGTCGCCTTCGCCGGGTCGACCCCGGCCTTGTCGAGCAGGTCGGTGTTGTACCAGAGCACCGAGTTGTCCGCGAGGTACGGGACGCCGTACCTACGTCCGTTGCGGGTGGCGAGCCCCAGGTGCCCCGGACTCAGCGACTTCCGGTACGGCAGCGCGTCGACCAGCGGGGTGAGGTCGGTGAAGACGCCACGGTAGATGAACAGCTGTGAGTTGATGTCGTCGATGTCGACGAGGTCGGGCACCCTGCGGCCGCGGATGGCCGTCGCCAGCTTGGTCACGTACTGGGCGTCCGGCACGGGCGTGAGGTCGATGTGCAGCCGGTCCTGGGCGGCGTGGAAGCGGTCGACGGCGACCTGGACGCCCGCTGCGGTGGCTCCCCGGCACCACATCGTCACGGTGCCGGCGGCGTCGGCACCGAAGCCGGCCCGGGTCACGTCCGGCTCCTCCAGCACCCCCGACCCGCACGCCGAGACCGCCGCCGACAGCCCGGCGAGTCCGGACAGGGCGAGGAAGTCGCGTCGTCGCAGTGTCATGGTCAGGCTCCCGGCCCGGAGGAGTCGGCGCGCGGCAGCCACACCCTCATGGCGCCGATCCCGCGGTTCGCCCAGGCGAAGTACGGAACGGCGGTCACGTCGACCTCGGCGCCCTGCGGCGAGACCTCGGCGTCGGCGTCGGCGTAGGGCCAGGGCTCCTCTACATGGCGGCTAGCGCGCCCCTTCAGCGAGATCACCGTCACCCCGCCGAGCAGGTCCGCGCGGTACCGCGTCGAGGTCTCCCCGGAGACCACCAGGTGAAGGTCGTCCACCACGACCCCGTCGGCCTGGTCGACCTGCTCGACCGCGTACACGAGCGGGCCACGCTCGATGGCGACGCACCCACGGACCGCGTCGACCCGTTCGTCGGCGCGCACCAGCCTCACCTCCATCGGCAGCGACAGCTCCACGGTGTCTCCTGGTCGCCACGACCGCCGGACCCGCGCGTACGAGCCGGCGGTGACGCTGTGGTGGTCGCCGTTGACGGCGAGCCTCGCCCCCTCGGCCCACTCCGGGACTCGCAACGAGAGCGTCCAGTCGGCTCTCGGGGTCTCGGCGACCTCAACCCGGACGAGGCCGTCCCACGGGTACTCGGTCACAACCTCCAGTCGCGCCTCGCCGCCGCCGACGTCGGCACGGACGGTCCCCGGCGCGTACAAATGCAGCTGAGCGCCGTCCTCGTCGGTCGTCGCGAGGTAGCCGCTCAGCTGCGCGACCGTCCGCATGATGTTGGGCGGGCAGCAGGCGCAGTCGAACCAACCCCGGCGCCCGTGCGCCGGGCTGCGGTTCTCGTCGGGGTGGGCGCCGTCACGCAGCTGGAGCGGGTTGACGTAGAAGTACTCGGAGCCGCCCAGCGACACCCCCGCAAGGAAGCCGTTGAGCAGCATGCGCTCGGCGACGTCGGCGTAGTGCGGGTCGCCGGTGGCCAGCAGCATCCGCCAGGCCCACTGCACCCCGCCGACCGCCGCGCACGTCTCGGCGTACGCGCGGTCCGCGGGCAGCTCGTACGGGTCGCCGAACGCCTCGAAGTCCCACCGCGACCCCAGCCCGCCCGTCACGTACGTCTTCGTCGCGACCATCGCTGCGAACTGCGCCTCGAGCGCGGCCATGAGCTCCTCGTCACCCAGCTCTGTCGCCACGTCCGTCGCACCCGCCGCGAGGTACACCGCCCGGACGGCGTGACCCTCGACGGTGGTCTGCTCGCGCACGGGGACCCGGTCGGAGAAGTACGTCGGCTCGGCTCCGTAGCCTGCCATCAGGCCGTGTCCGCGCGCGTCGACGAAGTACCGTGCCAGGTCGAGGTAGCGCGCGTCACCGGTCGCGCGGTACAGCTCGACGAGTGCCATTTCCACGACCGGGTGACCGTCGACATCGTGCCGGCGGTCGGGTCCGAACGTCTCGGCCAGATGGTCGGCCAGGCGCACCGCGACGTCGAGGAGCTCCTGGTCGCCGGTGCAGCGGGCTTGGGCCACGGCCGCCTGCATGAGGTGGCCGGCGCAGTAGTGCTCGTGGCTCCACGGCAGGTCGACGTAGCGAGCCCCGTCGCCTCGCAGCTGGACGACCGAGTCGAGGTAGCCGTCGGGCTGCTGGGCGGCGGCCACCACGGCCGTCACCTCACGCTGGGCCTGCAGGAGCTCCGGGGTCGGCTGCCGGGCGTACTCCCAGGCCGCGGCCTCCAGCCACTTGTACACGTCGGAGTCCATGAAGACCGGGCCGCGCGGGCTGCCGTTCGCTGTCCCGGCCGCGATGCGCAGGTTGTCGAGATTGCCGGCCGACTCCAGTCGTTCGTGACCCGACGGGATCGCCACGTCGCGGTTGACCTGCTGGCGGGCGGCCCAGAGCCCACCGGTGATGCTCACCCGCTCGATCGGCAGCGGGCGCAACACCGTGGCGGCCTGCTTCGTCGGCGCGACGGGAGCGGCTCCCGCCTCGCTGAAGGTGTCGGTACGGGACTGGGGGGCGGTCCCCGGGGCCATGGCTCTCCTCGGCGGGTCAAGACGGCGTGGAAGCAGCTGCGGAAATATCCGGAACACGTTTTCCCGCACTGTAGCGACGCCGCGCCGAAGGCGTCAAGACCTTGCCACGTAGGCTCGGATGCGGGTCTACTGTTCGTGCGGAAAGGGGGTACCGTTGTGCGTTCCGCAGCGCGGGCCCGCATTGTCGACGTCGCGGCCCTCGCCGGCGTCGCCCCCAGTACGGCCTCAAAGGCGCTCAACGACACGGGCCAGCTGCGCCCCGAGACGCGCGAGCGGGTACGGCGGGCGGCCGAGCAGCTGTCCTTCACCCCCGACGGGATGGGTCGCGGGCTCTCGTCCGGTCGCAGCTACACCGTCGGGCTGGTGACGACCGACAGCTTCGGCCGCTTCAGCATGCCCATCCTGCTGGGTGCCGACGACGCCCTCGGCGCGGGCGAGATGGCGGTCCTGCTGTGCGACACCCGCGACGACCCGGTGCGCGAGCAGCACTACCTACGCAGCCTCGTCGCCCGCCGGGTCGACGGCATCATCTTGACCGGACGCCGCACGGAGCCGCGCCCGCCCGTCGCGCTCCCGGCCACCATGCCGGTCGTCTACGTGTTCACCCCGTCGGCGGACCCAGCTGCCATGTCCGTCGTCGTCGACGATGCCGCCGGTGCGCGCCTGGGCGTGGAGCACCTGCTGGAGCTCGGGCACCACCGCATCGCGCACATCACCGGCCCGCAGACCCACCGAAGTGCCACCGCCCGGGCCGACGCCTGCGTCGCCGCCGTCGCGTCGGCAGGAGCGGTGATGTCGGGAGCCGTGCAGTACGGCGACTGGAGCGAGCGCTGGGGCCGGCAGGCCGTCGCCTCGGTATTGCGGCGCGATCCGGACCTGGACGCGGTCACCTGCGGCAGTGACCAGATCGCCCGGGGGGTGTGCGACGGGCTGAGGGACGCCGGTCGCCGCGTCCCGCAGGACGTCGCGGTCGTGGGCTTCGACAACTGGGACGTCATGGCGCTGGCTTGCCGCCCGCCGCTGACCACTGTCGACCTGCAGCTGGAGGAGCTGGGCCGGCGCGCCGCGGAGCTGCTGCGCGACGCGATCGCGGGCCAGCCCTCCCCAGGCACGACCTCGCTGCCGTCGCGGCTGGTCATTCGCGAGTCCACCGTCTCCGACTGAAACTGCCGCCGACACGTCACCCTCGCCCAACTTCTGCCGGCGCGTCGGCCCCCGACGACGTCTCGGCGGCCAGTTCGGCGGTCAGTGCTGCCCGTAGACGTTCTTGTACCGGTCGTGCAGGCGGGCGATCACGTCGGGGTCGATGGGGAGCGGCTCGCCGAGCTGGCGCGCGATGTGTACGGTCCTCGCCACGTCCTCGCACATCACGGCCGACTTCACGGCAGCCGCGGCGTCCTTGCCTATCGTGAAGACGCCGTGGTTGCGCATGAGCACCGCCGAGGAGTTCGAGTCGGCCAGCGTCTCGACGATCCCCCGTCCGATGGAGTCGTCGCCGATGATGGCGAAGGGACCGACGGGGATGTCCCCCCCGAACTCGTCGGCCATCGCCGTCAGCACGCAGGGCACTGGCTCCGCCCGCGCGGCCCACGCCGACGCGTAGGTCGAGTGGGTGTGCACGACTCCACCGACGTCGGACATGGTCTTGTACACGTACGCGTGCGCCGCGGTGTCGCTGGACGGCGACAGCTCCCCCTCGACGACGTTGCCGTCCAGGTCGCAGACGATCATCGCGTCGGCGTCCAGGTCGTCGTACGACACCCCGCTGGGCTTGATGACCATGAGCTCCTCGCCGGGAACGCGCGCCGACACGTTCCCCGCGGTCCACACGACCAGGGCGTAACGGACAAGTTCGGCATGGAGCGCCGCAACCTCTCCCCGGATCTGCTGGATCGTCTCGCGCGCCGCACTCGTCGTGGTCATCGGTTGCTCGCCTCGTTCCGGATCCGGCGAAGGCGGTGAAGCACGTCGTTGCCGCCGGCTTCGTCGCCGCGCCCGAAGTAGTCGTGGATCTGTGAGTACTCCGCGTACAGCGGGTCGTACTCCTTCTGCCGCGTCTCGTCCGGCACGTACACGTCGTGCCGGACCCGGCCCATCGCCTCGGACGCGGCTGTCACGTCGTCGTACTCGCCGGCGGCGACGGCCGCATGGATGGCCGAGCCGAGCGCCGGTCCCTGCCCGGACTCGATGATCGACAGCGGGCGCCCGTTCACGTCGGCGTACATCTGCATCAGGAACTCGTTCTTGGTGAGACCGCCGGCGATCACGAGCCGGTCGACGGGGACACCGCGGTCGGTGAACGACTCGACGATCTTGCGGGTACCGAACGCGGTCGACTCCAGCAGCGCCCGGTAGACCTCCTCCGGTCGCGTCGCCAGGGTCAGCCCGATGATGACACCCGACAGCTCGTGGTCGACGAGTATCGACCGGTTGCCGTTCATCCAGTCCAGCGCCAGCAGCCCGTGCTCGCCTACCTCCTGTTCGGCGGCCAGTCTCGTCAGCAGCTCGTGGATCGACTCACCGCGTTCCTCGGCCTCCTTCACGTACGCCGGGGGGGCGCCGACCCGGGTCCACCAGGCGAAGATGTCGCCCACAGCGCTCTGGCCGGCCTCGTAGCCGAAGTAGCCGGGTGTGATGCCGCCGTCGACCACCCCGCACATCCCGGGGACCTCGGCAAGCGTGGTGCCGTTCATCACGTGACACGTCGACGTGCCCATCACCGCCAGCATCTGGCCCGGCTCGACGGCCTGCGCCGCCGGGATCGTCACGTGGGCGTCGACGTTGCCCACCGCCACCGCGATCCCTGCCGGCAGCCCGGTCCAGCCCGCGGCCTCCTCCGTGAGGTCGCCGGCCCGGCTCCCGAGGGGCGACAGCGGGTGGTCCAGCCGGGTCTCGACGAAGTCGCCGAAGTCGGGGTTGAGCTCGGACAGGAAGCCGGCGTCGGGGTAGTGCCCGTCCTGGTAGATGCCCTTGTAGCCCGCGGTGCACATGTTCCGCGTCTCTTCACCGCACAGCTTCCAGATGATCCAGTCCGCTGCCTCGATCCACCGCTCGGTCCGCTCGTAGACCTCCGGGGCCTCCTCGAGAAGCTGCAGCGCCTTGGCGAACTCCCACTCCGACGACAGCCGGCCGCCGTACCGCTGCAGCCACGGCTGCTCGCGCTCCGCGGCCAGCGCGTTGATGCGGTCGACCTGGGGCTGCGCCGCGTGGTGCTTCCACAGCTTGGGCCACGCGTGGGGATGCTCGCGCAGGTCGTCGAGCTGGCACAGCGGCGTGCCGTCGGCCAGTACCGGCAGCACGGTACAGGCGGTGAAGTCGGTCCCGATACCGACGACGTCGGCGGGGTCTACGCCGCTGTCCTCGAGCGCTGCGGGTACCGCAGTCTTCAGCACCTCGACCCAGTCCTGGGGGTCCTGAAGGGACCAGTCCGGCCGCAGCTTGACGTCGGTCGAGGGCAGCCGGGTCTCGATCGCACCGGAGGCGTACTCGTGCTCGGCGGTACCGAGCTCGGCCCCGTCACGTACCCGCACGACGAGGGCCCGACCCGAGAGGGTGCCGAAGTCGACCCCGATGACATAGCGGTCTTTACTCATGGTGAACGCTCACAATCTGGAGTCCGCACCGCCGATGTCCGAGGGCTCCGGTCGAGCCGTCAAGTCGGCGGAGAGCCTGGTGGCCAGTGTCTTTCGGCCCGATGAAGGCTGTCAACCTGAGGTCACGCTCCTTGACAGGCATCCTGGCATCGTTAACATCGCCGGTATGCGCGAAGGTCAAGCGTCGTGACCAAGGCCGCGCAGCGGCCGGTCATGCACGACGTGGCCAGGTTGGCGGGAGTCTCCCACCAGACCGTGTCCCGCGTCCTCAACGCGCATCCCCACGTGAGCGCCGAGACCCGCGAACGCGTGATCGTGGCCATGCGGCAATTGAACTACCGGCCGAATGCCTTCGCACGTGGACTGGTCACCAACCGGTCGCGGAGGATCGGGGTGATGAGCTTCGACAGGCGGATGTTCGGTCCCGGCTCGACCCTGCGGGCCATCGAGCACGCCGCCCGGGCCGCCGGGTACGGAGTCGCCGTCGTCGGCACGACCGACCTCTCGGTCGGCGACATCAACGACGCCGTCGAGTCCCTGGACGCGCAGTCCGTCGACGGCATCATCGTGATCGCCCCCACGCAGGCGGCCGTACGCGCGCTCGGCACGCTTCCGCGAGGTCTCCCGATCGTCGCGCTCGAGGCGGAGTACCGGCCCGAGCTCCCCGTCGTCTCCATCGACCAGTTCGAGGGCGCCCGCCTCGCCACGCGGCACCTGCTCGACCTCGGCCACGAGACCGTGTGGCACGTCGGCGGTCCCTCCGACTGGCGGGAGGCGCTGCTCCGCGTGGACGGCTGGAGAGCCACCCTCGCCGACGCCTCCAAGCGCACGCCCCCGCTGCTGGAGGGCAACTGGAGCCCCCGCTCGGGGTACGCCGCGGGACTGGAGCTCGCCCGACGAGACGACGTCACCGCCGTCTTCGCGGCCAACGACCAGATGGCCCTCGGCGTCATCCACGCACTGGCACAGGCAGGGCGGAGGGTTCCCGAGGACGTCAGCGTCGTCGGGTTCGACGACATCCCCGAGGCGGAGTTCTTCCTGCCCGGGCTGACGACGGTGAGGCAGGACTTCGACGAGGTCGGACGGCTCGGGCTCGACCTGCTGGTCCGCATCCTCGACGACTCCGCAACGGAGCACCGGGAGCGGCCGACCATCGCACCGCAGCTCATCGTGCGCGCGAGCACGACACCTGTATGAGTGGTAAGCATTCCGTGGGAGGAAACACTCATGAGGGTTGTCGTCGTGGGCGCGACGGGTCACATCGGCAGCTACCTGGTGCCCGCGCTCGTCGAGGACGGACACGAGGTCGTTGCCCTCAGCCGAGGGCTGAGAGACCCGTACCGCAGCGACCCCGCATGGCAGTCGGTACGTCGGGTGACGGTCGATCGCGACGCGGAGGATGCCGCCGGGACGTTCGCCGGAAGGCTCGCCGACCTGCACGCCGACGTCGTCGTCGACCTGCTGTGCTTCACCCCTGAGTCCGCTCAACAGCTCGTCGACGGCCTCGGAGCCGAGGGACCGGCACTCGTGCACTGCGGCACGATCTGGGTGCACGGTCCGGCCGTCGAGGTTCCCGTGACGGAGGACAGCGCGCGCACCCCGTTCGGGGAGTACGGCACCGGGAAGGCGGCGATCGAGCGGCTTCTGCTCGACGCGACGCACAGCGGCGGGCTCCGGTCGACGGTCCTCCACCCCGGGCACATCAGCGGGCCTGGCTGGCCGATCATCAACCCCGCCGGCAACCTCGACCCAGGGGTATGGCAGGCACTTGCCAGCGGTGAGCCCCTGCCGCTGCCCAACTTCGGGCTGGAGACGCTTCACCATGTACACGCCAGCGACGTGGCCGCGGCGTTCATGGTCGCGGTCTCCCGGTTCGACCGTGCGGTAGGCGAGAGCTTCCACGTCGTCTCCGAGGCCGCCGTGACGTTGCGTGGCTTCGCCGAGGCGGTGGCCGGCTGGTTCGGTCGCGAGGCCAGGCTCGCGTTCTTGTCGTGGGAGGACTACCAGAGTGCGGTCGCTCCGGAGCATGCGCAGGCGACCTGGGAGCACATCTCCCGCAGCCCCTCGATGAGCATCGCCAAGGCTCGCAGCCGGCTGGGCTACGAGCCCCGCTACACCTCGCTGCAGACGGCCGCTGACGCGGTGCGATGGCTGGCCCGAAACGGCGAGATCGACGTCGATCCGGCGGCCGTACCGGAGGTCGCGTCGCGATGACACCGCTGCTCCTGTGCGGTAACAACCGACGACTGGACAACGGTGTACGCCGGCGTTCTGCGCAGCCCAGTGGGCCGAGACGCATCGGCCACCGTATTGTGAGCGCCCACTTTTCCAGCAAGCCCCATGACCATCGTTGCTCCGTCGAGTGTCGTTCCCCGAGACGCCGGTCGACGGACGTTCTGAGAGGAGTCGTCGGCGGATGCCCGACCCGACCACCGCACGCGTGACGGTCAGCCCGGAGTACCACCGCGGCGAGATCGACCCCCGTCTCTTCGGCTCGTTCGTCGAGCACATGGGCCGATGCGTCTACACCGGCATCTACGAGCCCGACCATCCGTCCGCAGACGAGCACGGGTTCCGCGGCGACGTGGCGGAGCTGGTCGACGAGCTCGGCGTGACCCTGGTGCGCTACCCGGGAGGGAACTTCGTCTCGGGCTACGACTGGCGAGACGGCATCGGACCCGTCGACGAGCGCCCCCGGCGCCTCGACCTTGCCTGGCGGTCGATCGAGACCAACAAGGTCGGCACCGACGAGTTCCTGCAGTGGGCCGCGCGGCGTGGCGTCGAGCCCATGATGGCCGTCAACCTCGGTACCGGAGGTGTTCTCGACGCTGCGCACCTGGTCGAGTACTGCAACCTCGACAAGGGCACGTACTGGTCGGACCTGCGCCGGACCAACGGCAGCGCCGACCCGTATGGCGTGAAGGTGTGGTGCCTGGGCAACGAGATGGACGGCCCGTGGCAGACCGGGCACAAGGACGCCGACGCGTACGGCCTGCTCGCGGCGGAGTCGGCGAAGGCGATGAAGCTGGTCGACCCGACGATCGAGCTCGTCGCGTGCGGGAGCTCGTACCACGACATGAAGACGTTCGGGTACTGGGAGTCGACCGTCCTCGAGCATGTCTCCGAGTTCGTCGACTACATCTCGATGCACGCGTACTACCAGGAGCACGGCGACGACCGGCCGAGCTTCCTGGCGTCGGGCGCAGCCATGGGGTCGTTCATCGATGCGGTCGTGACCACCGCGGACGCCGTCTCGGCACGCAAGCGCGACAAGCGTCGGACCATGATCTCCTTCGACGAGTGGAACGTCTGGTACCAGGACCGGTTCGCCGGTCCGATCAACACCGACGTCGACGTCTCCGGACCGCGGATCGAGGACGTGTACAGCACGCTCGACGCCGTGGTCGTCGGGGACCTCCTGATCACGCTGCTCAACCACAGCGACCGGGTACGGGTCGCCTGCCAGGCCCAGCTGGTGAACGTGATCGCACCGATCATGACGCAGGCGGGCGGTCCCGCCTGGCGGCAGTCGATCTTCTACCCGATGGCGACGACCGCGGAGCAGGCCCGTGGGGAGAGCCTCGTCGCCCGGGTGTCGGCACCGGAGCTGGCGACCGACCGGTACGGTGACGTGCCCGCCCTGGCGGCCGCCGCGACCCACGACCCCGACACGGGTCGGGTCGCGGCCTTCTTCACCAACCGCGCGACGAGCCAGACGAGCGTCCAGGTCGACCATCGCGGCTTCGAGTCGTGGTCCGTGGAGTCGGCACGGGTCATCGCCGCCGACGACAGAGGCCCGCTGTTCGGGGCCGAGGCGGCGGCCGACGCCCGACCGGTACCGCTCGAGGGGGTCCACACCGACGGCCACACCACGTCGTTCACCCTGCCACCGGAGTCCTGGGCCGTGCTCAGCGTCCAGGCGTCCACTGCCTCCGCCTAGAGTCCAAGGCCCAAGGGAAGAAACCCAACCCCCACCTCCGCCGAGACGTCACCAACGGCCCGGTTTCGACGGCGTGTCGCCCACCGATTGACGTCTCGGCGGAGGGTCACCCGCCCCTCGAGCGCTTCTGCGGGTAGATCGTCTCGCCGCGACCGAGCATGGCGACGTACTGCGCGATCCGACGGGTCCTCGTCTCCTCGCGCTTGGCACTGTGGATCCGGAAGAGCACCGCGTACCGGTTCTGGCTGGTCAAGATGTCGAACATCGCCGCGGCGCTCGGATCGGCAGCCAGCGCGGCCGCCAGGTCGGGCGGTACCTCCATGGAGGCTTGACCGGCGTACGCGGAGTCCCACCGGCCGTCCGCCTTGGCCCGCTCGACCTCGGCGAGACCGCTCGGCTGCATCCGGCCCGCCGCCGCGAGCTGCGTGACCATCGCGACGTTGCGCGCGGACCACGGGCTTCTCGGTCGCCGGCGAGTGAAGCGCTGGCGAAAGGTCGCCTCGTCGCGCGACCCCTTCTGGCCGTCGATCCACCCGTGGCACAAGGCCTCCTCGACCGCCTCGGCGTACGTCAGCCGGGTCGGGTCGGTCGTGCCCCTCTTGGCGAGTACGAGCCAGACCCCGGGTGCGCTCTGGCCGTGCTCCGCCAACCACTCCCGCCAGGCGGTCACGTCGTCGACGGTCAGCTCGGGCAGGTCGGTGGGTGTTGGGGAAGACGGTGTCACGGCGCAAGCCTCGCAGATGGCCGAGACGTCATCCGGTGGGTGCTGGGGACGACTGTGTGCCGGCGCAAGCCTCGCAGATCGCCGAGACGTCATCCGGCGGGTGTTGGGGACGACGCTGTCACGACGGAAGCCTCGCAGATCGCCGAGACGTCACCTGATGGCCGACACGCCGACGGGACAGCCCCGCCGGTGACGACACGGCGGAAGGGGATGGCGGGAATC
>JAWWPH010000255.1:0-2941 GCA_033850875.1 Nocardioidaceae bacterium
CACGCCCCGAGCTCGTGGCGCTCGCGCTCGTGGCGCTTGCCTGGGTCGCGCTGGCGGCGATGGCGCTGCAGCACGCGCTCGACACCAGCCTGACGGGAGCTCACGCATCCGAGGCGGCGGGCATGCCGGGCATGCCGGGGATGGTAGGCACCGGCTCGGGAGCCTCGTCCTCGATCTGGTCGCGCGTCGTCGCGGGCCTTCCGTACTGGCTGGTGATGACCGTCGCCATGATGGGACCCGTCGCGCTGGCAGGAATCCGGCACACAAGCCACAACAGCCTGCGATGGCGGCGCGGAAGGGCAGTAGCCGAGTTCTCGGCCGGCTATCTGGCGGTATGGGTCGCCGTCGGGGTTGCGGCACTGGCAGCGGCGGCGTCGACGACGACCTTGCCGCGCGACATCCGGCTGGCGGTCGTCCTGGTCGGCGCGGCGGCATGGGAGCTGAGCGCTGCCAAACGACGCGCTTCCCGGGCTTGTCATCGGCCCTTGCCGCTCCCGTTGTACGGATGGCCCGCCGAGCGAGGTGCCCTGCTCTTCGGGCTGCGGCAAGGCAGGAGCTGCGCCGGCACGTGCTGGTGTCTGATGCTGACGATGGTCGTCGTATCCGGCGCGCACCTGCTGTGGATGGCGGCCTTGACGTGCCTGATCGCCATGGAGCGGATCGCCGGGCGTCCTCGTCGGGTGTCGATCATCACCGCAGGCGGACTCGGCGCAGCCGCCGTGGCGACGGTCGCCCTGGCGGCCCTGCAGGGCTAGGGCTAGCCTGCGGCTAGCACGGTCAGCCGCCGTCCACCCGCTCCCGGAGCCACTCCAGCGCCGCGACCGCCGAGTCGAGGATCGAGATATGGCCGTCTCCGGCCGACAGCCGGAGCTCCGCCGTGGGGCAGCGTTGCGCGAGCCACTCGCCATGTGTGCTGGGTACGACGCGGTCCTGCGCCCCGTGCAGCAGAAGGACCGGTGCGACGATCCCCGCGGGGTCGAAACCCCACGGATTGACCGCGGCCAGGTCGTCGTCGATCAGACCACCCGGGCCCGCCTCGATGGCCGGTCGGACCACGTCGATGAGCCAGGACCACCTCCCGCCGAGCGCCGCCTCGTCCGCGGCCGTGAAGCCGATGTCGCCATCGGCGGCGGAAGCCTCGTGAGTCTCCTTGGCCGCCCGGCCGTCGGCGGCGGCCCGGAGGGACGCCACACCGGCGGGCGCCATGCCGGCGTACCAGTCCAGTCCGTCCGCGTCGTACGGCGCCAGCCCGGAGACGCTGATCGCGCCACGGACCCGCTCCACCAGCAGGGCGGCGCAGGCGAGAGCATGCGCGCCGCCGCCGGAGTGGCCCATCACCGCGAAGTCGTCGATGCCGAGCGCGTCCGCGACGCTGGAGACGTCCGCCGCCGCCGAGGCCACGTCACGGTCGGGGTGCGGGGTCGAGCCGCCGTACCCCGGGCGGTCATAGGACACCCAGCGCATACCCAACCGGTGCGCGTCCGCGAAGAGAGGCCGAGGAGGTGCACCGACATTCGGTGTTCCGTGGTGCCAGACGACGGTGAGGAACGTGGGCCCCGGCTCCGGCCCGGCGTACACGTGGAGCACGCGGCCGTCGCCCAGCACCACGTCGAGCTCGTCGACCGCGCTGTCGCCATCCGCCGCCGAGGTCACTCCAGCCACTGCGTCACGAACGTGGGGTTGGCATGGATGTGCACAGCGTCGTACCCCGCGGGTCCGGTCGAGAACTTGTGCGGCGTGTCGGCCGGTACGACGAGGATCTGCCCGGCGAAGCCCTCGATGCGATCAGCGCCGACGGTGAATGTCGCGGAGCCTCTCCGGATGATGAACGTCTCCGCATACGGATGCTTGTGCAGGCGTGGACCGACGCCTTCCCGGGTCGTCGACTCGAGGATGATCGAGACGTTAGCGTCACCCGGCAGTTTGTCGTAGTCCGCGGTCCACTCGTCGCCGTCGGCTCGCCCGTCGGGGCGATCGACCGTGAACACAGGCATCGCTGCGGTCAGCCGATGTCGCCTAACTCACCGGCGACGAAGGAAGCCCAGAACGACGACGACGACAATGACAACGATGATGATGGTGATGAGAAGTCCCATCCCACAAGCATATAGCCGTGCATAAGTTAACGGCGTAACACACGGCCGATTCGACCGCCAAAGTGACGATCAATGTGCCGCCCCGGCATCACCGCCAGCGGTAGATGCGCGGTGCGCGGCGGCGAGACTAGTGTCGTCCCACGGCGCCGCTCGGCGACCGAACTCGACGGCGGTCAGCGGACCCCGCCCACACGAAGGAGTTGCTGCCCTATGAGTTACCAGGTACGCAAGGCACTCGCCGGCATCGACCTCTTTGCGGGCTTGCCAGAAGAGACCCTGGAGGACCTCGTGCAGCGGGGCACGACGTTCACGACCAACCCCGGCCACGTGGTGGTCACCGAGGGCTCGAAGGACGTCGGCCTGCAGGTCATCCTCGAAGGCACCGCCGAGGTGACCGTCCACGGCGAACCACGACTCCCGATGAAGGCCGGGGACTACTTCGGCGAGATCTCGATGATCGACGGCTCACCGCGATCAGCCACCGTGATCTCGGGACCGGAGGGACTGAAGACGTTCGCGCTGTCTGCCTTGGCGTTCGCTCCGATGCTGGAGAGGCCTGACGTCTCGCGCGTGCTGCTCAAGGCTCTCTGTGCGCGGATCCGCTCGATCCAGTCGGTCGCGCCGACCAGCAGCTGAGGGCCTCACTTCCGAGCCATGTACCACTCGGTGAACTCGCTCACGCGTCCGTCCGCGGCGAGGCGTAGCACCCGGAGGTTGTCGTACGTGACTCGCGAGTAGACACTCGCCCCCTGGACGAAGGCTCGGTCCCCCGCAACGCCGAGCAGCTCCCACTCGAAGGTCGTCGACCCCGGTTCGTCCTTGATACTCAGCCAGCCTTCGACGAT
>JAWWPH010000375.1:0-6574 GCA_033850875.1 Nocardioidaceae bacterium
AGCGTCATGTCGGTGGCCATCGCGTTCATGAACGACGTCAGGTGCGTGCCGACGATGATCGCCGTGTAGATGGCCAACGCCACCAGCGGATGCGTCAGGACAGCGACCGGACGGGAGTGCAGCGCCCTGCCGACCGCGCCACGCATCGGCGCGGGCCCGGCCTCGACCAGCATGGTCAGGGGGTGGCCGACGACGAGGAGCGCCGGCACCACCATGATCAGCAGCAGGTGCTGGATCATGTGGTCCCAGAAGAGCAGGTGTGAGTAGGTCTCGATCGCGCTGCTCACGCTGACGAGCAGAAGGCCCAGCCCGAGCACGAACGAGAGTGCGCGCACCGGGGCGAGCGCCTGTCCCGCGCCACGCCGGCGCAGTCTCACGAAGCCGAGCAGGTAGCCGAGCAGCGTCGCCGCGACGACGGCGCTCCAGACGGGCTGCCACTGCCAGGTCGAGAAGAACACCCGCCAGGTGAGCGGGGGAAGCATCATGTGCATGTCGGGCATGCCCGGCTCAGCTCGACCGCGGATCGGCACGCATGCAGCCCATTGTGCACGCCGGTCGAAGTGCCGATCGGGGCAGGCTCAGTCCTGTGACCGCCGCCGGAACGCCCCGACCGCGAGGGGTGCGAAGACGGCCGTGAAGACGACCGACCAGATGAGCGACGAGACGACCGGGTGCTGGAGGGGCAGCTGCGCGTTCGCCGCCGGCGGCGACCCGTTTCCCCATAGGTCCCGGCACGCTGCCGTCAACGCAGAGACCGGGTTCCACTCGGCGATGACCCGCAGCCACGTCGGCATGCTCTCGGTCGGGGCGAAGGTGTTCGCGACAAAGGTGAGCGGGAACATGACCGTGAACATGAAGCCGTTCACGGCCTCGACCGAACGCATGAGCGACCCGACCCAGATGCCGAGCCAGATCATCGAGAACCCGAACAGCAGGAGCAGCACGAAGCCGAGGACGCCGTCGAGGACCCCGTCGCGGATCCGCCAGCCGATGAGCAGCCCGGTCAGCGCCATGACGACGATGCCGATACTGGAATGGATCAGGCTCGAGATGCTCCGGCCGATCAGGACCGACTTCCGCGACATCGGCAGCGACTTGAAGCGGTCGACGATGCCCTTGGCCAGGTCGTTGGTCAGACCGATCGCCACCACGGCCGACGAGAAGATCATGGTCTGCGCCATGATCCCGGGCAGCAGGAACTCCCGGTACGACGAGCCGGCCACCGAGATGGACCCGCCGAAGACGTAGGCGAAGAGCAGCACGAACATCACCGGTTGGATGGTGACGTCGAGCAGCATCTCCGGCATCCGGCGGATGTGGAGGAGGTTGCGCCACACGACCGTGAGCGACTGCTGCAGCAGCGTCCGCTGCTCGACGGGCGGCGGGCGCCGGCTGACGATGGCGGTCACGACATGACCTCCGCAACCACCGGGTCGTCGCCCGCCTCGTCGGCCGGCTCCTCCGCGCGGTGGCCGGTGAGCTGCAGGAACACGTCGTCGAGGCTGGGCCGCGCGAGCCCCAGGTCGTCGACGGCGATCCCGGTCTCGGCGAAGACGTGGCCGATGCGCAGCATGTCGTCGAGTCCGTCGGCCTGGGCGACGAGCCGCCGGGGTCCCTCCTCGACGTGGACGCCGGAGGAGTAGCGCCGGAGCAGGTCGGCGGCCCGGGCGAGGTCGCCCGAGTGCGACACGTGCACGACGACGCTCGCCTGTCCGGACTGGTCCTTCAAAGAGGTGGGCGTGCCCTCGGCGATGACCCGCCCCTTGTCGATCACCACGATCCGGTCGGCCAGCTGGTCGGCCTCCTCGAGGTACTGGGTGGTCAGCAGGAGCGTCGTGCCGTCGCGAACGAGGCCGCGCAGGACCTCCCAGAACTCGGCGCGGCTGCGCGGGTCGAGGCCGGTGGTGGGCTCGTCGAGGAACAGCACCGGTGGGGCGGCGACCAGGCTCACGGCGAGGTCGAGTCGGCGGCGCATCCCGCCCGAGTACGTCCTGGCGATGCGGTCGCCTGCGGCCGCCAGGGAGAACCGCTCGAGCAGCTCGTCGGTGATCTCGCGGATGTAGGACAGCGGCAGGCCGTAGAGCCGGCCGATCAGCCGGATGTTCTCCCTGCCGGTGAGGAGCTCGTCGACCGTCGCCGCCTGACCCGTCAGACCCATGCTGCGGCGTACCGCCTCGGGCTCGTCGACGACGTCGTAACCCGCGACCCTGCCGGTGCCGCTCGTGGGCACGCTCAGTGTCGTGAGCATCCGGACGGTCGTGGTCTTGCCCGCCCCGTTGGGCCCCAGCAGGCCGAGCACCGATCCCTCGGGCACCGAGAAGCTCACGTGGTCGACCGCTTGGGTGTCGCCGAAGCGTTTCACCAGGTCGATCGCCTCGACGGCGGGTTGTCCGGACATGCGTGCAACCCTAACCGGCGGCTCCGACGGTTCCACGTGGTTTCGCTGCAGGCCTCAGCCCGGCAGGAAGGAGAACCGGACCTGCCGCTCGTGGTTGTCGCGGTTGACGTCCACGAGGCAGATGCTCTGCCAGGTGCCCAGCGCGAGTCGGCCGTCCAGGACCGGGACGGTGGCGTACGGAGGGACCAGGGCCGGCAGGACGTGCGAGCGTCCGTGGCCGCGACTGCCGTGCCGGTGCTTCCAGCGGTCGTCCTCCGGGAGCAGGTCGCGCAAGGTCGCGAGCAGGTCGTCGTCACTGCCCGAGCCCGTCTCGAGTACGGCCAGCCCGGCGGTCGCATGCGGCACGAAGAGCTGCAGCAGGCCGTCACCCTGGTCCTGGACGAAGTCGGCGCAGTCGCGCGTGATGTCGAGGACGACGTCGACGTCTCCGGTCGAGTACGTGCGGGTGTTCGTGCGCATACCGAGCATGGTGCCAGTCGGCCTGCTCGGCGGATGCGGCAGCCGGGAGGTCAGTCGATACCGGCGGCGACCGTCGCGTCGAGCTCGGCGAGTACGGCCTCGTCGCCCGTCCGCTCCACCGGGCCGACCGGGGGCCGGTGCCAGAGCTCGCAGTCGAGGTCGGCGGCAGCGCCGGTGATCGTCGCCGCGGCGGGGAGGCCGGGGTCGGACGCGGCGATGCGCATGTCTGGCTCGTCGTCGTACGTGCTGCCGCCGTCGGGGGCGGTTCCCGTGAACCGTCCCAGGGTGGCGAGCCAGGACCGCCCGCCCTGGTCCGACGCGACGAAGCGGATGGTCTTGGACGCGTCGGGCGTGAAGTCACCCCAGGGTGGCGCGCCTCCGTACATGACACGCAGCACCTCGTCGACGCCGTCCGCGCTCAGCGCCGGGTCCATCGGCGTACGCGCTCCTGCCGTGACCTCGGCGTCGACGCGGTGGATGAGCGCCTCGTGCGCCTGCCGCCTGCGGATGAAACCCGCGGACTGGTCCGGTGCCCAGGTCCACACGGCGGTGTCGGGCGCAGTCGCCGCGAGGACGCGGCCCAGCTCGCCGCTGCTGCGCTCGTAGAACTCACGCAGTGCGGACCGGCCGGCCGGGCGCTCGGCCTTCAGCTCCTCGACGCGGGCACCGTCGGTCAGCCGGTCCCGGACGATCGTGCCCCAGAACCACTGAACCTCGGCCAGATGCCAGAGCAGGTCGTCGGCGTCCCAGTCGGGGCAGGTCGGGACCGGTGCGTCGGGGGCTGCCGCGTCGAGAGCCTGCACGAAGCGCGACGACTCCTGCGCCAGGTGGGCGAGGTAGTCCAGCCCAGTGTTCACGACGCGACTCTACGGCGGCGGTCGCCGCCCTCGCGAGGGTCTTCGGTCGCCACCCGTGCGGCGGCCGGCTACCGGCGAGAGATCGCCTCGTGGTGGCGCAGCACCTCGGCGATCACGAAGTTCAGGAACTTCTCGGCGAACTCGGGGTCGAGCTTGGCTTCGGCGGCGAGCCGCCGCAGCCGCTCGATCTGCTGCGCCTCCCGGATGGGGTCGGCCGGCGGCAGGGCGTTCGCGGCCTTCAGCAGCCCCACCTGTTGCGTGCACTTGAAGCGCTCGGCCAGCACGTGGACCAGGGCCGCATCCAGGTTGTCGATGCTGTCGCGCAGCCGGGACAGCTCCGCCAGCACGGCATCGGGTTCGGCACTCATGGGCTAGTGCGAACGCCAGGCGTCGTCGACCTTGGTCAGCTCCATGACGTCGTCGGGGAGCTTGTTCGCGGCCAGCATGTCGATGGTGACGTGCTCGAAGACGTCGCGCAGGTTGGCCCGGGCCGCGATCCAGACGAGCTGCAGCACCATCGCGGAGTCGTTGTAGCTGACCGACTCGGGGCGCAGGCCGTACACACTGACGAGCGGACCGTCGACGGCCCTGATGATGTCGGCCACCGAGACCTCCGAGCTCGGCCGGCCCAGCCTCCAGCCGCCGCTCTGACCGCGCACGCTCATCACCACGCCGGCGCGACGCAGGTCGGCGAGGATCGCCTGCAAGAACCCGTGCGGGATGTCCTGGAGCCGACCGATCTCCTCCGCGGACACCGGCGCGCAGTCGCCGCGCGAGGCGATCTCGATCAGTGCGCGCAGCGCGTAGTCGGACTTGGCGGAGACTCGCATGAGGTCAGTTTGTCAGATGGAGGCGGGATAACCTCAGGCATGCACGCCATCCTGGACGCGATCTCGTCGCTTCCGGCGCTGGTGGCGTACACCCTCATCGCCGCACTCGTCTTCGGGGAGGCGGCGATCTTCATCGGCTTCATCTTCCCCGGAGAGACCGCTGTACTGCTGGGGGGCTTCCTGGCGAGCCGTGGGCACCTCAACCTCACGGCCCTGTGTGTACTCGTCTTCGTCGCCGCGGTCGTCGGCGACAGCATCGGCTACGAGGTCGGCAAGCACCTCGGACCGCGGCTGATGTCGCTGGGGGTGTTCACCCGGCACCGCACCCGACTGGACTCCGCTCAGCGGATGCTGCGGGAACGGGGCGGCTGGGCGGTCTTCGCCGGCCGCTTCACGGCGTTCCTGCGGGCGGTCATGCCGGGCCTCGCCGGTCTGAGCCAGATGCGCTACGGCAAGTTCTTGGTGTGGAACGCGCTCGGCGGACTGATCTGGGGCGTCGGCTTCACCCTCGTCGGCTACTTCGCCGGCGCCTCGTACGAGAAGGTGGCGGCCACGATCGGCCGGGGCAGCGCCATCGTCCTGGCGGCGATCGTGATCGGCCTGTTCGTGCTGTGGGAGGTGCGCCGTCGCTCCGCCAAGCGGGCGGCGGCGCGGGCCGGGCGCTGACGCCGGGCAGCCCCGAGGCTGGACCTCAGCGCTCTTCGTACCGCTCGACGTGCGTCGTGCGGTTGCGCTGGGCGTTGAGGTACACCGACAGCACGATCGCGACGATCCCCACAATGAACAAGATCAGTCCGAGTGTGAAGTCGTCGATGTGGGCGATGTTGAGGTTGATGGCCCACATGAGCGCAGCGCCCACGACGACCAGTACGACTCCGAGCCCGATACCCATGGTGTCCCCTTCCTGGTCCAGACGCTCTGCTGCGTCACGACTGTAGACCTCGTCGGGCCGTGATCCGGGCATTTCGGCGATTGTGCCGACCTGAGGTGCGCTCCTGCTAGCGCTTCGAGCCCGCGCGGCGCTGCGCTGCGGTCCAGCGGGGCTTCTTCGTCCTGCCGGTGGCGCCACTGACGCTGCGCGCCCGGGTGGGGGCCGGGGAGGTGCGGGCGGCGGGCTCCGTACGACGCCGGCTCTCGGCCCGTACCGGGCGGCGGGTACCGGCGGTCGGACGCCTCGCGCCGACCCGGGGAGCGCGGCGCGGTGCGTCGCCGCTTCGTCGAGGCGCGGGCTCTCGACGTCGGCGCTCGGCGGGAGTGTGGGCGACCGCTGGGGACGACGTCGGTGCCGGGGTGTCTGTCGAGGAGCCGGACCTGGAAAGTGACTCGGCCGTCATCGGCTGTGGCTCGGTGCGCACGTCGTGGTGCACGGCGACGACGCCCGCGGCTCGCTGCATCCTGGTGACCGAGGCGAGCTGGCGCGTCGTGGTCATCGTGACCACCGTTCCGGGGTGGCCGGCGCGGGCTGTGCGACCGCTGCGGTGGACGTATGCCTTGCGTTCGGTCGGCGCGTCGTAGTGCACGACGAGGCTGACGTTGTCGACGTGGATGCCGCGGGCGGCGACATCGGTGGCGACGACGACGTCGGCCTGACCGCTGCGGAACTTGCGGAGGTTGCGCTCGCGGGCGCCCTGCCCCAGCATGCCGTGGAGGTCGACGGTGCGGATCCCGAGGGCGGCGAGCTCCTGGGCGAGGGTGGTGGCTCCCTGCCTGGTACGCGTGAAGACGATCGAGCGGGGGTTCGCTCGTAGCAGCTCGGCGGTGTGCCTCACCTTGTCGGAGGGGCCGGTGACGAGCACGTGGTGCTCGAGCTGGGGGCGCTCGCTGTCGGGGTCGCAGTCGTGGGTCACCGGGTCGTGCAGGTGGCGGCGGACCAGCCGGTCGACGTCACCGTCGAGGGTTGCGGAGAGCAGCATCCGCTGTCCGCTCGGAGGGGTCATGGCGACGAGCTCGCTCACGGCCGGGAAGAAGCCCAGGTCGCAGAGGTGGTCCGCCTCGTCGAGCACGGTGATCTCCACGCGGTCGAGCCGGCA
>JAWWPH010000396.1:0-6550 GCA_033850875.1 Nocardioidaceae bacterium
CGGAGGACCCGCGCAAGGCCGGCGGGCAGCCACCAGTTCCAGCGCCCGAAGAGGCTGACGAGCGCCGGCACCAACAGCGCACGCACGACGGTGGCGTCGATCAGGATGCCGACGCCGAGCGCTGTGCCGAGGACCTTGATGTCGGTGTCCGGCGCCGATGCCAGGGCGGCGAAGGCGAAGAACAGGATCAGGGCGGCCGAGGTCACCAGGCGTCCGGTCCTGCCGATGCCCGTGACCACTGCCTTCGACGTCGAGCCGACGGCGTCGTACTCCTCGCGCATCCTCGCCAGGATGAAGACCTCGTAGTCCATCGAGAGCCCGAAGAGGAACGCGAAGATCACGACCGGCAGCCAGAAGGTGATGGCCCCCGTCGCCGAGACGTTGAACACCAGGTCGGACCCGTGTCCCCGCTGCCAGAAGAACACGACGGCTCCGAAGACCGCCGACAGTGACACGAGGTTGAGCAGGACGGCCTTGATGGGGAGCAGCAGCGACCGGAAGGTGCGCGCCAGCAGCACGAACGTGATGAGTGCGATCAGGAGCAGCACGAAGGGGAACCGGGCGTAGACGGCGCTGAAGTAGTCCTCGACCGTGGCGCCGGCGCCGGCGATGAGCACCGTGCCGCTGGTCGCGCCCTCGACTGACGACCGCACCGCGTCGACGACTGCGGTGCCCGTACTGTCGACCGTCTCGCTGTCGGGGACGACGTCGACGACGGTGAGCCCGTCGCGGGTCTGTCCCGTGACCGCGGTCCGCACACCGTCGACTGCAGCGGCGGCCTTCGCCGCCGCCGGTCCCTGTCCGGCCGGTACGAGCACCTCCATCGGAGTGAGCACTCCGGTGCCGACGCCGGCGGAGCGCAGCGAGGCGAGCGCGTTGTACGCGGGACCGCTCCGTGCGAGGGAGTCGACCCCGGACTGACCGATCTTGAGCCCGGCGACCGGTGAGACGAGCAGGGCCAGCACGACCAGGGCCACGCCTGCGGCCACGAACTTGTGCCGGACGATGAGGCGGGCCCAGCCGGTCCAGCCGCGCGACGCCACGCCCTCGTGCCGGATACGGGGCCAGTCGACCCGAGGCCCGATGCTCGACAGCAGCGCGGGAAGCAGGGTCAGCACGACGGCGACGCTGACGAGCGGGATCAGCATGCCGCCCAGCCCCATACTCCGCAGGAACGGCACCGGAACCACGACGAGTGCGACCAGGCTGATCGCGACGGTCACGCCCGACGCGAAGACGGCGTGCCCGGCGGTACGCATCGCGATGACGACCGCCTCCTCGTTGTCGTGCCCGCGGGCGCGCTCCTCCCGCCAACGCGACACCAGCAGCAGCGAGTAGTCGATGGCGACACCGAGGCCGATCAGCGAGATCAGGAACTGCACGACGAAACTGACGTCGGTGATCGTGGTCAGCGCGTACACGAGCAGGAACGTCGTCAAGATGGACACCGCCGCGATGAGCATGGGCAGCAGCGCGAGGAACGATGCGAACACGAAGATCAGGACCAGCAGGGCTCCGGCAGCACCGAACAGGGTCTCGACCAGCACGCTGGGGCCGTTGGAGTCGCCGCCGGCCGAGAGCATGCCGTAGGAGGTGAGGCCGCTCTGGAGATGGGCGCGGGCCGCGGCAGCCGTCAGGACCGGCCCGACCCGGGTCTCCAGGCCCGGGCCGAAGCCCTGCGGCGGCGGCCCCTGGACCAAGATGTACGCCGTCCGGCCGTCGTCGGAGACGAAGCCGCTGCTTGCGGCACCGGTCGGGCCGATCAAGCGGGCCTGCGGGACCCGCTTCGCGATGCTGTCGAACACCGAGGCGACGCCCGCGTGCTGCGAGGCGATGGTGCCGCCGGCCGGAGCGTGGAGGACGGCCACGAGGGTGTCGTCCGTGCTCGCGCCGAACCTCGAGACCAGCTGCTGCTCGGCCGTGTCGCCGGGCTGCCCGGGCAGCGAGAAGTCGAACGTCAGTCGGCTGCTCAGACCCGAGGCGGAGATGCCCCCCGCGACGAACAGCAGCAGCCACACCAACGACACGATGCGTCGGTGGTGCATGACGAATCGGGCAAGTCGCTCCATAGGAGCCCCCCTAAGGCCAAGCCGGTAAGCCAGGCCGAACGACTCTCGTGCCGATCTTCGCCTGTCGACGCTCCCCGGAGTCTACAAAGGGGTGGCGACGGTTCGGTCAGCTCGGCCCGTCGGACCGCTCGCGAAGCGCCTGCCGCTCGGCGCGGCGCCGCTCTGCGCGCTCCCGGGCCTCGGCGCGTTCGATCGTCGCCGCCGCCTCGCGCGAGGGCGCGGTGCCGCCGTACGAGCGGGGTACCCACCAGGCGCCCTCCTCGTGCTGGGGGTACTTCTGGATCGCGTGGTCGAGGAGCGTGGTCATCTGCTCGCGGAGCCTCGCGTTGTCGCCGACGGGGTCGGTTCCGGTGAGCGGTACCGGCGACCCGACCGTCAGCGTGATGACCTTGCCACGGCTCAGATCGCGCGGGTGGTCCTTGGTGTAGATGCGCTGCGTGCCCCACATGATGACGGGGATGAGCGGCACGCCGGCGGTGGCGGCCATCCGTACCGTGCCGGTCTTGAAGTCCTTCAGCTCGAAGCTGCGGCTGATCGTGGCCTCTGGGAACAGGCCGACCACCTCGCCCGCCGCGAGGTAGTCGAGTGCGACGTCGTACGACTTCGCACCGTCGTCGCGGTCGACCTCGATGTGGTGCAGCGAGCGCATCAGCGGCCCGGCGAGCCGGTGGTCGAAGAGCTCTCGCTTGGCCATGAACCGCACCAGCCGCCCGGCCGGCCGGGTCGCATAGCCGCCGATGATGAAGTCGACGTAGCTGATGTGGTTGAACGCGAGCACCGCGCCACCGCTGCGGGGGATGTGCTCGCTGCCGGTCAGCTGCAGGTCGAGACCGAGAATCCTGAACCCTGCCTTCGCCACGGCGATGATGGGTGGATACGTGAAGTCCCGCACGGTCCTCACCGTAACGCAGGACTGCCGTGACCTGCACCGGACGCGTCCCGGTTTGCCATACTGCCGACGACGACTCCAGGAGGTCGACGTGTTCGCAGTGATCGGCGAGGCCCTGATCGACATGGTGCAGCCCGAGCCGGGTCTCATGTTCGAGGCACAGCCCGGCGGCGGTCCGCTCAACATCGCGGTCGGGCTGCGGCGGCTCGGGCACGAGACCGCCTTCCTGGGGCGGGTCTCGACGCGACCGCTGGGCGACCTCGTCCGGGGCCACATCGAAGGCAACGGGCTCGACGTCGGTACGTGTGTCATGACCGACGACCAGACCACGCTCGCCTTTGCCGCGCTCGACGAGGAGGGGAAGGCCTCGTACGACTTCTACGTGCAGCAGACGGCCGACTGGGGCTGGACCGACGAGGAGCTGAGCGCGCTGCCGGGCGGCTGCCGCGCTGTCCACACCGGCTCGTTGGCGGCCTTCCTGCTGCCGGGGGCCGACGCGATCCTGCGGCTCTGGCACCGTTGCCGGGCCCAAGGCGAGCACCTGCTCAGCCTCGACCCCAACGTCCGGCCCGACCTCGTCGGGCCGCGTACTGAAGCGGTCGCGCGCCTCGAGCGGCTCGTCGCCGCCTCGCACGTCGTCAAGGCCAGTGACGACGACGTGGCCTGGCTGTACCCCGAGCGGTCGCTCGAGGAGGTGCTCGACCACTGGGCCGGCCTGGGACCCGAGCTGGTCGTCATCACGGCGGGCGCGTCGGGCTGTCTGGCTCGACGGCCCGGGGGAGCGCCGCTGCGGGCGGCCGGGTACTCCGTCGACGTGGCCGACACGATCGGCGCGGGCGACGCGTTCGCGTCCGGCCTGCTCTCCGGGATCGCCGACGCGGGCGCCCTGTCACCCGGAGCCGTCGCGGAACTGGCCGACGCCGACGTGGCCGACGTCCTCGACCGCGCGGTGCTGGTCTCTGCCATGACGTGCCGGCGTTCGGGGGCGGACCCGCCCACCCGCGAGGAGTACGAGCGCGAGGTGAGCGGGAGCCAGGCCGGTGCCGCCGCCGGCTGACCGGGCTGACCGGGCTCGGTACAGCGCCGATACGCGCAGGAAACGTGAAGCGGCGATGATGGGGTCATGACCCACCTCCTCCGTGTGTCGCTGCCCGACGTACCCGGGTCGCTGGGATCCGTGGCGACGGCCCTCGGTATGGCCGGCGCGAACATCGAGGCGATCGAGATCGTCGAGCACTCGCCCGACGGCACGGCGATCGACGACGTCTTCTTGGACTTCTCCCCCGGAGTCATGCCCGACATGGCGGTGTCGGCGGTCCAGAAGCTCGACGGCGTACGCGTCCTGTGGGTGTCCCGGTACGCCGCGGGGGGCAACCTGCACCTCGACCTCGAGGCGATCGAGGTCATCGCCGAGGAGCCCGCCCGCGCCATGCACCGGCTCACCGAGGTCCTCCCGCACACGTTCCGCAGCGACTGGGCGATGGTCGTCGGCCACACCGGCGACCGAGTGGTACGGCTGACGGCGACCCCGAGCGCGCCGCATCTCCCGCCGGCCGTCGTGTCGTGGTTCCCGATGCTGCGGGCCCAGCGGCCCGAGATCGACCCGACCTGGGAGGGCTGGGGCGACAGCGAGGTCGCCGCCGTACCGGCGGGCTCCAGCGAGCGGATCGTCATGTTCGGCCGGCACGGCGGTCCGGAGATCCTGGACAGCGAGCTCGCGCGGCTCAACCACCTGGTCGCACTGGCCTCCTCCATCGAGACGACCGTCGACGCGTTGACGTGAGGCTGCCGTGGCGGTGACGATCGAGACGTGGGACGCCGTGCGCGCTCAGCAGCGCGCCGCTGACGTGTACGCCGTTTACGACGCGGTCTTCGGTGACGTCGCCAGCGAGGAGGAGTGGCGGGCCGACACGTTCGACAGGCACTGCGCCCGGCAGGAGTTCCGGCTGGTCGCGGCCGAGGACGACGGGTCGCTGGTGGGGTTCGCCTACGGGTACGTCGGCGAGCGGGGTCAGTGGTGGTCCGACCGGGTCGTGGAGGCGCTGGCGCCGTCGGTGGCCGACGTCTGGGTCGGAGGCCACTTCGAGTTCGTCGAGCTGGCCGTCCTCCCGTCCTCCCGGCGGCGGGGGATCGGTGCCCGGCTGCACGACGGGCTGATGAGCGGCACCGAGCACCGGCGGGGCCTGCTGAGCACCGACGACTCCGACACGCCGGCCCGGCGGCTGTACGCCTCGCGCGGCTGGACCACGCTGGGCAACCTGAGTGCGGAGACCGCCGTTCTGGGCCGATGGCTAGGGTCGGCCCCATGAGCGTCTCGGAGATCTTCAACGAAGGCGCGTGGAGGCCGGTGTCGGGTTTCGACGACCTGACCGACGTCACGTACCACCGTGCGGTCGACCACGGAACCGTACGGATCGCGTTCGACCGTCCCGAGGTGCGCAACGCTTTCAGGCCGAGGACCGTGGACGAGCTGCTCGGCTGCCTGGAGCACGCGCGTGCGTCGTCCGACGTGGGGTGCGTGCTGCTGACCGGCAACGGGCCGTCAGCGCGCGACGGAGGCTGGGCCTTCTGCTCCGGTGGCGACCAGCGGATCAGGGGCCGCTCCGGCTACCAGTACGGCGACGACGAGGCAGCCGGTGGGGTGGACCCGGCCCGGCTCGGCCGGTTGCACATCCTGGAGGTGCAGCGCCTGATCCGGTTCATGCCGAAGGTGGTGATCGCCGTAGTGCCGGGGTGGGCGGCGGGCGGCGGGCACAGTCTGCACGTCGTCGCCGACCTGACCCTTGCCTCTGCTGAGCACGCCCGCTTCAAGCAGACCGATGCCGACGTCGCGTCGTTCGACGGCGGCTTCGGGTCGGCCTACCTCGCCCGGCAGGTCGGGCAGAAGTTCGCACGCGAGATCTTCTTCCTCGGTGACGAGTACGACGCCTCGGACGCGTACCGGATGGGGATGGTGAACGCCGTCGTACCGCACGCCGAGCTGGAGGTGGTGGCGCTCGACTGGGCCCGCCGCGTGAATGCCAAGTCGCCGACGGCCCAGCGGATGCTGAAGTACGCCTTCAACCTGATCGACGACGGGCTGGTCGGGCAGCAGCTGTTCGCGGGCGAGGCGACCCGGCTCGCGTACGGGACCGACGAGGCGGCCGAGGGACGAGACGCCTTCCTCGAGAAGCGCCCCGCCGACTGGTCCGAGTTCCCGTACTACTACTGACCTCGGTCGAGTGGGCAGGAAAGCCCGCTCGAGTGGGCGCAAATATCCGGTCGACTGGGCGCAAATGCAGGGTCGAGTGGGCGCAAATGTCCGGGTCGACCGGCCAAGAATGTTGCGTTGAGTGGGCAAGAAAGCTCGCTTGAGAGGGCAAGAATGTCCCCTCGAGAGGGCGAGAATGTTCGCTCGAGAGGGCGAGAATGTTCGCTCGAGTGGGCAAGAATGTTCGCTCGAGAGGGCGAAAATGTTCGCTCGAGAAGGCAAGAGTTCTCGGTGTCTCATTGGCCGACGGAGTCCCGGTCGCGCGATGCCTCGCTGCCGATCTTCCGCGCCAGGTCGACCGGACATTCGTGCCCGGTCGACCCTGCATTTGTACCCACTCGA
>JAWWPH010000397.1:0-5685 GCA_033850875.1 Nocardioidaceae bacterium
CGAGCGTGAGGTGGCCCGGGCGAACTGGTGGTCGGATCGTTGGGGGCGGCCTGGCCCTGGTACCGGCTGGATCCGAGCGTGAGGTAGCCCGGGCGACCTGGAAGTCGGATCGTGCGGGTGGAGACCGGCCCCGTACCAGAGGGGTCCGAGGGTGAGGTGGCCCCGGCAACCGGGAAGCAGACCCGGGCCGGGCTCAGGCGGCGAGGTCGCGCGCGAGCACCGGAAGAGCCGAGCCGACCGGGGCCTCGACCTTCAACGCCAGCAGTGGGTCGGCGCGCGTGCGCCCGAGGTTCACCGCCACGACGGGCAGCCCCTGCCGGAACGCCGCCAGCGCGTGCCGGTAGCCCGACTGCACCATCAGGCTCGACCCGGCGACGAGCACCGCGTCGCACGACGGCAGCGCCTGCGCCGCCCGTACATGGCGCTCGCGAGGCACGCTCTCCCCGAAGAACACCACGTCGGGCTTGATCACGCCGCCGCAGTCGCGGCAGTCCGGCACCCGGAACCCGGCGAAGTCGGCCGCGTCGAGGTCGGCGTCACCGTCGGGCGCCACCGGAGCTGCGAGCTCCACCCAGGAGGCGTTGACGGCGGCGAGCTCGTGCTGCCACTCGTCGCGTCCGGTGACCCGCCGGCACGTCGTGCACACCACGGCGTCCAGCCGGCCGTGCAGGTCGACGACCCGCCGCGATCCCGCCGCCTGGTGCAGCCCGTCGACGTTCTGCGTGACCAGCAGGCGCACGTGCCCCGACCGCTCCAGCGCCGCCAGCGCGTGGTGGGCGGCGTTGGGAGCGGCGACGCCGAAGCTGCGCCAGCCGATGAGGCTGCGGGCCCAGTACCGCGAGCGAGTGAGCGGGTCGCGCATGAAGGGGACGTACTCGACCGGTGACGACCGCTTCCACGCGCCCGTCGCGTCTCGGTAGTCCGGGATCCCGGAGTCGGTGCTGCACCCCGCTCCCGTGAGCACGAACAGCCGCGGATGGCTCTCGACGAAGGCACGGAGGTCGGCCTCGTCCCCCAGCGGCGGGTTCGCGGCCGGCGGGGCCGGGCGGTGCCGCAGGACGGGGTACGCCGGCGTCTCGGCCGGGGCTCGCGGGCTCTGAGCTGCGGCGGTCATGGCCCTGTCGAGCGTACCGGCGCCGATCGGCACGGCGAAGGAGCGCACCGCCCGGTACACGCCCCGACCACGTGGGTACGGTCGAGGCAACGCACCTTCCCGCTCACGGAACAGGAGTCGCCGGTGGACGACGTCGTCAAGATCGGGTACGCGGCCGCGTTGGAGCAGTTCGCACCACGTGAGATGGTCGAGCTCTGCGAGACGGCCGAGAGGCACGGTTTCGTCGGGACCATGGCCGCCGACCACTTCCAGCCGTGGGTCCCGCAGCAGGGTCAGGCGTCGTTCGTGTGGAACGTGCTGAGCGCCGTCGGCCAGCGCACGACCGGCGACCTCGGCCCCGGGGTCACCTGCCCCAGCTTCCGCTACCACCCGGCGATCGTGGCGCAGGCGGCGGCGACGCTCGAGGCACTGTACCCGGGCCGGAGCTGGCTCGGGCTCGGGTCCGGCGAGGCGCTCAACGAGCACGTGTTCGGTGGCTACTGGCCAGAGGCGCCGGAGCGCATCCGGATGATGTTCGAGGCGATCGAGGTCATCTCGAAGCTCTTCAGCGGCAAGGACGTGAAACATTCGGGTGAGTTCTTCAAGCTGCACTCGACCCGGCTCTGGACGATGCCCGACAGCCCTCCGCCGATCCTGGTCGCCACGGCGGGGCCGATCACCGCGCGGCGTACCGGTGCCCGTTGCGACGGCATCATCACCCCCGGCGCGACGTCGGAGAAGGTCGCCGGCGTGCTCGCGAAGTTCGACGAGGGCGCCCGGTCGGAGGGCAAGGACCCGGAGGCGATGCCCAAGCTGCTCCAGCTGCACCTGTCGTGGGCGCCTACGGACGAGGAGGCGCTCGCCAACGCGATGACGGAGTGGCCGAACGGCGGCATGAAGTTCCCCAAGCAGGACATCCGGTCACCGCATGACTTCGCCGCCATGGCGAGCATGGTGCGTCGTGACGACTTCGAGGGACGGATGGTCATCTCGTCCGACCCCGACGACCACCGCGCCGAGATCCAGCGTTTCCTCGACCTCGGCATCACCCAGGTGTACCTGCACAACGTCGGGCGCAACCAGGAGGAGTGGATGGACGTGTTCGGCCGGGAGGTCCTGCCCAAGCTGCACCGGTAGGCGGGCTCGTAACCTGAGACGGTGACGATCCACAGCGGCCACCCCTTCGTCCCGCCGGAGTCCGAGCGGGAGCCGGCGCGCAGGCTGCGCGGCCGGGTGGGCGGGGTCGTCTCGCTGTGGACGGCGGCCGACGGCCAGGGGCGCGCCGGGCTCACCGTCTCGTCCCTGATGGTGGCGGCCGGCGAGCCCGCCCATATCCTCGCGCTGCTGGACCCCGACTCCGACCTGTACGAGACCCTGGCGCGGACCCGGGTCGCGGTCGTGCAGCTCCTCGACTGGGAGCACCAGCGGCTGGCCGACGCGTTCGCCGGGCAGTTCCCGGCGCCCGGCGGGCCGTTCCGGCTGGCCGACTGGGCCGACACGGCGTGGGGTCCGCACCTGGTCGGGGCCACGACGTGGGCCGGTGTCCGGTTGGTCGACGACGAGCCGGCCGCCTACGGGTGGTCGGTCCTCGCCGACACCGTCATCGAGAGCATCGAGATCCAGCCTGAAGGGGTACCGCTCGTGCATCGCCGCGGTCGGTACCAGAAGCCTTCGGGCTGACTCCGTCACGGACCCTCCTCACCGACTAGCAGGACGTTGCGCGCGGGTCCCCACCGGTTGCCGGGCCTGGGGCCGCGCTTCACCCATCAGCCTGAGCGAGGGTCAGGCGGCCATGCGGTCAGGCGGCCAGTAGAGCGGCCCGCATGGCCGCGGTGTGGCCGGGGTTGGAGCCACAGCAGGCGCCGATCAGGTCGATGCCGAGCTCACGCAGGTGCAAGGCGTGCGTGGCGAGCGCCTGCGGCGGAGTGTCGTACTCGAAGTGGTCCCCGACCAGCTGCGGCAGACCGGCATTGGTCTGCGCGACCAGGAGCACGTCGTCGACCCTGGCGGCGACCAGCTGTGCAGCGATCGCCTCCATCTCCTCCGGCCCGCGGCCGCAGTTGGCCCCGACGCCGTCGACACCCTGCGCCGCGAGCGAGCCCACGGCCGCCGCGGGCGTGACCCCCATCATGGTGCGGAGGTTGGTGTCGAAGCTGAGCGTGGTGACGATGGGGAGGTCCGGCGCGCACTGCCGCGCAGCGGCGACCGCTGCCTCGACCTCCGACAGGTCGCTCATCGTCTCGATGAGCACCAGGTCGATGCCACCGGACATCAGGCCGTCGAGCTGCTCGACGAAGATGGCGCGCGTGTCGTCGGGGGACAGCGTGCCGAGCGGAGCCATCAGCTCACCGGTCGGGCCCAGACCGCCCGCCACCAGGGCGCCGTGCCGGTCCGCGACCTCGCGGGCGAGCTTCGCGCCGGCGCGACTGAGCTCGACGACCCGGTCCTCCAGGCCGTTCATGGCCAGCCGCGGCCGGGTGCCTCCGAACGTGTTCGTCGTGAGGATCGTCGCGCCCGCCGCGGCGTACTCCTCATGGATCGCAGCGACGTGGTCGGGATGCTCGACGTTCCAGAGCTCGCCGCACCCGCCGTCGTCGAGTCCGCGCTCCTGCAGCAGCGTGCCCATGCCACCGTCGAAGAGCACCAGGCCGTGCCCCTCGAACAGCCGCGACAGCCGGTTCATGCCGTCCTCGCCGACCCCGGGTCGGCCGAGCCGGTCACCGGCTGCAGGGCGGCCAGGAACGACTCGATCCGGTCCGGCGTCCATTCCGCCTCGAGCGTGGCGACGACCTCGTCGGCCACCTGGGCTGTGGTGCCCGCCGCCGGCGTCCAGTCGCCGCGAACCCAGCCGGCCAGGTACGCGTCACTGCTCACCTCGCCCAACCGCATCGCCGCGGAGTCGATCGCCTCCTGGAACCGCGGCGCCAACGGCGACTTGGTCACGTCGCCGCCGTCACGGACGACGACGAGGGAGGGCAGCTCCCGCCAGTAGGTGATCTGGTATTCGGCCATGGGGCCGATGCTAGCGGCGCAGACGCCCGTGACGGGTCGCCGTCCGGGTGTCGGTACCGACGACTGCGGTCAGTCGTCGCGCGGCGAGAGCACGCAGAACTCGTTGCCCTCCGGGTCGGCGAGGACCACCCAGCTCTCGTCGCCCTGCTGACCGACGTCGGCTCTCGTTGCCCCCGACCGCAGCAGGCGGGACACCTCGGCCTCCTGGTCGTCGCCGGCGCGTGGTGCCAGCTCGAGGTGCAGCCGGTTCTTGACCTGCTTGCCCTCGGGCACCGGTCCGAACGCGAGGGCCGGCCCCCGCTGATCGATGGGTATGTCGGCGGCCCGGCCCCCGGCGGCGGGTCGCGGCCCGATGACGACCTCGTCGTCGTCCTCGGACGTCACTTCCCAGTCGAGCACACCGGCCCACCATCGCGCCAGGGCCGGGGCGTCGCGGCAGTCAACGGCCAGGGTGTACCAGCGCACGGTCACGGGACTCCTCGGTCTGATAGGGATGGACACAGGGTCGAGCTCGGGCGAGACGGTAGCAAAGCGGGAGGACGGTTCGTGGGTACCAACTGGTTCGGCGTCGACATGGCGCCGCTGGCCGGCGGGTACAGCGGTGAGACGTTCACCGTCGGCAGCGGCGACGACTGCGTCGTGCTCCGGATCTACCGACGGGAGCCAGAGCGTGCCCTCGTCGACGCGAGCCTGCTGCGCCTCATGCGTGGCCTGGTCGAGGTGCCGAAGGTGGTCGACGTGCGGCCCCCGTCAGCCGACTCGCCGGCGCTGCTCGTCACCGAGCGCCTGTCCGGCGTCCCGCTCGACACGGTGCTCCGCGAGCCGCCACCGCGCCTCCACTGGGAGAGCCTCGGCCTCGCCCTCGGCCGGGTGCTCGGGACGCTGTCCGGCGTGCCGTTCCTCGAGTCGGGCTTCTTCACCGACGCTCGGCTGACGGTCTCGTCGGGCGGTCTGCCGCACGACCTGCCCGAGTGGGCCGCGTCCCACCGCGAGACCAGCCGGCTGGCGAGCTGGCCGGAGCGGGACTGGCAGGCGCTGAGGGAGCTCGTCGACACCGCGCAGGACCTGCTCGACGCCGACGTCGCGCGCGGCCCCGCCCGGACGGTGCTCGCCCACGGGGACTTCAACCCCAAGAACATCCTCGTCGACCCGCGCGACGCGGTCGTGACCGGTCTGGTCGACTGGGAGTTCGCCCATGCCGGCTCCGTCCACACCGACTTCGGCAACTTCACCCGGTTCGAGCGCGACGAACGGCTCGTCGAACCGCTCGCCGAGGGCTTCATGGGCGCCGCGCCCGGGCACATCGAAGACCCGTTCGACCTCGGGCGGGCGATCGACCTGTGGGCGTTGATCGAGCTGGCCGGGCGCACCCCACCCAACCCGGTCTGCGAGCTGGCGAGCCGACTGCTGCTCGAGCAGGCCCGCACCGGTCGCCTGTCGGCGTGGCCGTGGGAGGGCCGCCGCGTTGACCCCCTGGGTGCCGAACACGTATCCTGAGAGACGCGCTTGGGCCCGCACGTCCTCAGACGGAGCAGGCTCGTGCTCGTACTTCTCATCCCCAGGTCAATCGCGGTCCGGGT
>JAWWPH010000409.1:0-2515 GCA_033850875.1 Nocardioidaceae bacterium
CGAACAGCTTCCTCGTCAACTCAGCTCCCCGGTTCAGCGCGCCCAGGCGGCGGTGCTGCGCGAGCCGCGCAGGAACCGCAGCGGCTTCGGCCCGGCCAGGTAGAGCTCCGCCCGGCGACCCGAGTCATCTGCCGCGAGGTGCACAAGGTCCTTGAACACGCCGCGCTTGCGCATCGCGTCGCTACCGGAGGCGGACCACACGGCCAACTTGAACTCCGCGATCCGCCGGTCGGTCTCGAGGTCGAAGGGACGTGTCGGGTCGTTACCGGCGGCCGGCGATGGCCGCTTCGCGAGCTGGTCACTCGGCCGCAACAGCGGCATGATCACTCGGCCGCGACGGCGACTTGGTCGGGACGCAAAGTCCAGTGGGGGCTACGGCTGCTATCGCCGTGCCTCCTGGCGCGGGCGTCAAGAGAGCGGGGGCGCCGCGGGTGAGCAGCTCAGACCGGATCGGTCGTCGTGATCCGATGATGGGCCGCACCGTGCATCGGAGCAACGATCCGCATACCGAACACCGCGTGATTACTCCCGCGCCGAGCGGTCACCTCCGGGGTGACCGCTCGGCGTCCGGATGACTACGCCGGGGGGTTAGGCGTGCCGGCGGCGGGCAGTGCAGGGCGGATGTTGGCGTTGTGGTGGAAGGTGTTCTGCGGGTCATACCTCGCCTTGAGCTCGGCCAGCCGGTCGTACTTGCGACCGTAGATCGCGCGCACCCGGGCGTCGTCGTAGTCGGCAACGCCGTTGACATAGCTCGACTCCTCCTCCGGCGCATCGGGCTGCAGCGTGTCCCACAGGGCCCGGACCCACGGGCGGTCCGCCTGCTCCAGCTCAGCGGTGGGCGCGACGTCGATGATGAAAGCGCCGAGCTTGGGTGTCCTGGTGCCCCCGAAGGACGTCGCGTCGTCTGCGGTCGCGCAGAAGCCACCGTCTAGCGGCATGAGGATGACGTGGCTCAGCGGGGAGTTCTTCCGCGGCAAATGCTCGGCGATCGCCTCGATTGCGGTATCGCTGAGCGATGTGAGGTACGTGCCCTTCTCGTAGGCGTGCATGCCCCAGGCGTTCGGCTCGTCGATAAGCTGCTGCAGCGCGACGTACGGCATTGGCGTCTCCATGGCGGCCAGCGGCGCAGCCAGCCCCGCCCGAAGCCGTCCGGTGAGCTCGGTGAGCAGTTCCGGTCCGGCGAAGCTCACGGCCAGGACCGCCAGCCCTGGGCTGAAGTGGAGCTCCGGCGGGACAAACGGCGCCGGCGGGGCGTTGAGCCCGACGACGAATACCGTGGTTTCGGGGTGCAAGCCCGCGTACAGCTCACGCGCGCGCCGCAGCACATCGCGACGCTCGTCAAGGGCGAAAAAGTAGAACCCGAAATGCACGACCGGGTCGAGCTCGTGCAGCCGGAACACGAACTCGGTGACAACGCCGAAGTTCGTCCCGGCACCGCGCACCGCCCAGAACAGGTCGGGCTCCTGCTCGGTCGAGCAGCGCACGACCCGGCCGTCGGCCAGGACGATCTCGACCGACTCGAGGTTGTCCAGTGCTAGGCCGAACTTGCGGGTCAGCCACCCCATGCCGCCGCCGAGCGTCAGCCCGGCCACGCCGGTGTGGCTAACGGTGCCGGCGGGCGTGGCCAGGCCGTGCGCGGCAGCGGCCGCGTCCAGCTGTCCGAGCAGCGCCCCGCCACCGACGCGCGCCCGCTTGGCCTGCGGGTCGACGGTGACCTCGTTCATGCGCGACAGGTCCACTACCAGGCCGCCGTCGTTGATGCTCGTGCCGGCCGGGTTGTGCCCGCCACCGCGGACGGCGATGTCCAAACCGCGTTCCTGCGCGAAGGCCAGCGCCGCGACCACGTCGGCGGTGCTCGTGCAGCAGGCGATGACGGCCGGGCGACGGTCGATGCCGGCGTTCCAGCGCCGGCGGGCGTCATCGTAGTCCGGGTCGTCAGGGGCGACGACGGCGCCGTCAAGCGCGTGGCGCAGTGGCGCCAATAGGTACGGGGGCAGAGTGACAGCGGTCATGGCCGACAGCATGACCCTTCGCCGGGTCAGCGGAAGAGGGTTATCCGAAACTGACCGCGGGATCGTCCGATGGTGCTCACCCTCGACCTGCGCGGCGACGACATCCTCACGTCCGCATGACCACCGTCGTCACCGGCATCGAACCGACGTTCTCCAGCATCTCCAGCTCGGTCAGGTCGACGACTTCGAGCGGCGCGACGTCGCCACCAGCAAGTAGCCCGGCATCGCGAACCCCTTGCCGCAGCAGGCCGAGGCTGACGGCACCGATCGGGAAGCCGTCGGGCAGGATGAGCACCGGGTAGAAGCGGGTGCCACGATGACTTCCGAGTGCGCCCGGGCGGCTCCGGAGGGCGGAGATCGCGGCGTCGATCTGTTCGACCTCCTCCACGAGCTTGTCCACGTCCGCGCAAAGAGCCGACTCGTCGACGGCCGCCGCGGTCTCGCGCCGCAGCCGGCTGGTCGTCACCTCGGCCACGAGCCAGGAGCCCGGCATCTCAACGGCC
>JAWWPH010000410.1:0-6373 GCA_033850875.1 Nocardioidaceae bacterium
TGGCGTCGTACGGGGTCGTCCACCTGCTGATCGCGTGGCTGGCCCTACAGCTGGCCTTCGGGAACAGCTCTGGTGCCGCCAACCAGCGCGGCGCCATGCGTCAGCTCGCGCAGCAGCCGTTCGGCAAGCCGCTGCTCTGGGTGATCGCCCTCGGCTTCGTGGCGCTCGCGCTCTGGCAGGGCTTCGACGCCGCCTGGGGACACCGAAAGCACGACGGCGCGAAGCGCACCTTCAAGCGGCTCGGCTCCGCGGGCAAGGTCGTGGTGTACCTCGTGCTGGCCTTCACCGCCGTCAAGACCGCCGTCGGCAGCTCGTCGTCCTCGTCGAGCAAGAGCGGCATGACGGCGAAGGTGATGAGCTGGCCGTTCGGTCCGGTGCTCGTCGGGCTGGCTGGGCTCGCGATCATCGCCGTCGGCGGGTACCTCGTCTCGCGAGCGGTGCGCAAGTCGTTCGAGCACGACCTGCAGCCGCAGGCGACCTCGGGGACGACGGGGTCGACAGTGGTGAGGCTCGGGCAGATCGGCTACACGGCCAAGGGCGTCGCCCTCGGCATCGTCGGAGTGCTGTTCATCTGGGCTGCGCTGACGTACGACCCGAAGAAGGCCGGCGGGCTCGACGCCGCGCTGCACACGCTGATCGCACAACCCTTCGGGCCGTGGCTGCTCGCCTTGGTGGCCGTCGGCATCGGGTGCTTCGGCGTCTTCTGCTTCTTCTGGGCCAAGGACGCCGACACCTCCTCCTGACCCCCGCCTCGAGCGGGCGGGAATGTCGCGTCCAGCGGGCGAGGAATCACGGTCGATGCGTACGCGGCAACGGCCCCGGCACATCCTCGTCGGATGTGTCGGGGCCGTCGGCGTTTGCGTCGGCGCGAACCGAGGCTGTATGCCCGTCCGAGCGCTCGTGCGCGGAGTCGGGGGGCTACCCGACCGACACGAGCTCCGGGCTGCTCTCGTTGTCGTTGATCTCCTCGTGGCTCACCCGCATGAACACGAACGTGATGATCGAGCCGACCCAGATCATGGCGGCCCCGACGATGAACGCGTGAGTCGACCCGTAGGCAAACGCGGCGTTCGCCACGGTCTGCGGGAACGACTTCGGCGTCGCGGTCGCGTGGTGGGCAGCCGCGGCCTGGGCGCTCGCGACGATCTGGTTCGCCTTCGACGTCGTGGCGTGCACCGCGACCGTGCTCAGGGTCGCGAGCCCGAGTGAGCCTCCGACCTGCTGCATCGCGTTCAGCACACCCGAGCCGATCCCGGAGTCGTCATTGCTGACGCCGTGCACTGCGGTGAGCGTGAGCGGTACGAATACGAAGCCCATCCCGATGGACATGACGAGGATCCAGGGCAGGAGGTTGCTCACGTACGAGGCGTGGACGCCGAGGTTCGCGAGGCTGTCGGAGTAGGGCAGCCGCGAGAAGCCGAACAGCCCGATCCCGGCGAGCAGCGTGCCGACGCCGGCCAGCCAGCGCGGGTCGACCCGAGCGACCAGGCTGGAGGCGATCCCGGCCGAGACGACGATGCCCAGGCTGAACGGCAGGAACGCGAAGCCGGTCTTGAGCGAGCTGTAGCCCATCCCGTTCTGCACGACGATGCTCAAGAAGTAGAACATCGCGAACATCGCTGCCGGCACCAGCATCATCACCAGGAAGCTGACCCCACGCGTGCGGTCGGCCAGGATGCGCAGCGGCAGCAGCGGCTCGCGAACCGAGCTCTCGATCGCGATGAAGCCGACGAGCAGGGCGGCGCCTGCGGCGAGCGCCGCAATGGTCCAGGTGTCACCCCAGCCGTGACTGGCGTCGGCTGCCCGCGTCAGTCCGTAGACCAGTGCGAGCAGACCGAGGGTGCCGCTGAGGGCGCCGGGCAGGTCGAGGGCGATGCGCCGGCGTGCGCTCTCGGCGAGCACCATGGGGGCCAGGACTGCGGCGGCGATGCCAATGGGGACGTTGATGAGCAGGGTCCAGCGCCAGGAGTACTCGGTCAGCCAGCCGCCGAGAATCAGGCCGACGGCCGCACCCGCACCGGACATCGCCGCGTACACGGCGAACGCCCGGTTGCGCTGCTTACCGGCCGGGAAGTTGGTGGTGATGAGGGCAAGTGCCGTAGGGCTGGCGATGGCTGCGCCGAGACCCTGCAGCCCGCGGGCGGCGAGCAGCATCTCCTGATTCTGTGCGATGCCTCCGAGAAGCGAGGCGAACGAGAAGAGCAGGACGCCGACCATGAAGATCTTGCGGCGTCCGAAGAGATCCCCGAGCCGGCCGCCGAGCAGCAGCAAGCCGCCGAAGGCCAGCGTGTAGCCGGTGATGATCCACGGCTGGTTCGCCTTGCTGAACTGCAGGTCGTGGGAGATGTACGGGATGGCGATGTTGACGATGGTGCTGTCCAGCACCACCATCAGCTGGGCGATCGAGATGACCAGGAGAGCGAAGCCGAGATGGTGGCGCTCCGGGCTGGCCTCCTCGGGCCGGATTTCCTCGAGGCTGGTTGTCATCGGATTCCTTAGCGTGGTTGTGACGAAGTGGTGGGGTGGTTGGAGGTACGGGTCGCGGCAGGCATCACGATCTCGTCGATGATCTGCTCGACGGTCTCGTTGTCGACCGGGCGTTGCAGGACGAACGAGCGATGCAAGATGACGGCGCCGAGCACCTCCGAAAGGAGGTCGAGATCGACGTCGGGAGAGATCTCACCGCGATCCCTTGCTCGCTCGTAGAGCTTGCGAGCCTGCGCGGCCTTGGGCAGCAGGAATCTGCTCTGGAAGGCCTCGCTGAACTCACGGTCGCGGTGGAGCGCCGTGATCACGCTGGCGAAGACGGCCAAAGACGTCTCGTCGGTCATGCCGTGCGCATGGCAGGCCATGGCCACCAGGTCACCTCGCAGTGTGCCGGTATCGGCGTCCGCGACCTGCGGCGCGCCCTTCGCGCGCTCGATGGCGTCGATGACGAGCTCGGCTTTGGAGTCCCACCTGCGGTAGAGGGTGGCTTTGCTCGCCTTCGCTGCGGCGGCGACCGCGTCCATGGTCAATCGGTCGTACCCGACGCTGGCCAGCAAGCTGAGGGTGGAGTCGAGGATCTCGTGCTCACGAGAACCCTCGCACCTCGGGCGGGTCAGGATCTTGGAGCGCCGTCGCAGGTTCACGCGCGCCTTCCTCAACTCGATGAAACGAAACCGTTTCGTTTCATCCAACGTACATCGGTTCGGATCGAGGACCAAATGAATAGTTGGAGACGGACATCACGCGGCCTCGCAGTACGCCTGCCTAGCGGTCGCTCGGTCGGCGGAGCTCGTGTCATTCGCGGCGGGACCGCGCCGAGGGCGCGCCATCAACCCGCTCGACCGGACCTTTCCGCCCGCTCGAGGTGACATACCTGCCCGCTCGAGGCGACATTTTCGCCCGCTCGAGGCGACATACCTGCCCGCTCGAGGCGACATACCTACCCGCTCGGGGCGACATCTGCGCCGAATCGAGGGCGACATTTGCGCCCGCTCGGGGCGACATTTGCGCCCGCTCGACGGAAGGTCAGTGGCGGGCGGGGACGGCACTCACGGCTTCGTGGTGGGTAAGGCCGGACAGCTGCAGCAGGTCGACGACGAGGGACCGCATCTGCCCCAGTACGACGGCGGCGGAGAGGGTCAACGGCTCCGAGGCGTCGGCGGTGACCTCGGCGATCTCGATCAGCTGGGGCTGGGCGACCTCGGGCGAGCGGTTCGCTGCGAGCTCCTTGGCCATCTCATCGGTCGCGTCCGCCAGCCGGTCGAGGATCGCCAGGTAGTCCGGTGGCATGGTCTCCTCGAGCCGTGCGCTGACCTCGATCCGGCGGATCATCACGCGGGTGTTGCGGAGCGCCCGGTCGAGCGGCTCGACGACCTCGGCGATGGAGCGGACGTGCGGCCGGTTGCGCCGGCGGAACGGCGACGAGCGCACCACCTCGAGGCCTTCGGTCGCGGCGACGCGCAGCTCGTTCAGCGACGACTCCGTCTCACGGGCTCGGTTCAACGTGTCGGAGGCCCGTTCCATGTCGACGTCGCGGGCGCTGGAGCTCGCGGACCGGAGCAGCCGCGCCAGCTCGAGTGTCACCTTCGCCGCCTCCTCGCGTGGCCGCCGCAGCGGCGCACCGGGTACAACCGTCGCGGCCACGAGCGCCACCCCGCCGCCGATGAGGGCGTCGACGATCCGGCTCGCCCCGCCATCGAGGGGTAGCAGCGTGGTCACCACGATGGACTGCACCGCGGCCTGGTTGATCAGCAGCACACCGGCGTCGAGGAACACCGCCGCCGACATGGCCACGGCGACGATCACGGTGATGTGCCAAGGCTGCCCGTGGCCCACGACGTGGGTGAAGAGGTCGGCGGTTCCGATTCCGATCGACACGCCGATCGACACCTCGGCCACGCGTCGCAGCCGCTGCCCGTACGACGTCCCCAGGCACACCACCGCCGCCACGGGTGCGAAGAACGGAGCGGGGTGTCCGAAGACGTCCCTGCCGACCAACCAGGCGACTCCGGCGGCGACGGCGCACTGGCCGATCATCCAGGCTTTCGTCCGCAGCCGGCGCAGCCTCGCGGAGACCGAAAGGCGGCCACGCTGCCAGGCCAGGTCACTGAGCGTCGACACGTCCATGGGTACAGTCTTTCAGCCTGTGGCGAGGACGGACTTGCTCGTCGTGGGCACCTCGCGTAGCGTCTCTCGGGTTCCTCCGCAGGAGGGGCGCCGCAAGCGGTACGCCTAGTCCTACCCGCCGCGACCGGCAGCGACCAGTACACCGGACAGGGTAGGAGCGGAGGACCCGTGAACACGGCCTCACCGACCTCAGTCGGTGCAGCCTCGGGGTGAAGCCGGTCGCGAGAGCGACCAGCCGGGCGAACCTTTCCGCCCGAACCCGACAGCTCACTTCGCAGGCGGCGGAGAGGTAGCCCCATGGCTTATCAGCCGCGCCACCGCGCCCAGAAGCGGTCCCTGCGTAAGGTCGCCGTCGTCGCCGCCGCCACGGTGGCGGTAGCAGCCCCGATGTCGTCACCGGTATCGAGCGCCAACGCCGCCACCGACCGGACCTGGAACCGGCTCGCCGAGTGCGAGTCCGGAGGCAACTGGCACATCAACACCGGAAACGGCTACTACGGCGGTGTGCAGTTCAGCGGGAGCACCTGGCTCGCCTACGGTGGCGGCCGGTACGCCCATCGGGCGGACCTGGCGACCCGTGACCAGCAGATCACGATCGCCGAGAAGGTGCTCAAGGACGTCGGGTGGCACGCGTGGCCCGCCTGTTCGGCCAAGCTCGGTCTCACCGCCGCCGATGCCCACGCCAGCAACCGGAAGCTGCACGCTGAGTTCCGGCACACGTGGCACTACAACGCCGGTCAGCGCCACGCCCACACTGCACCGGTGAAGGCCATTCCGCTCTCCTGACCGGACCCGCCGACGGCGGGGGCTCAGGCGGGCCCGACTGAGAGCAGTGCCGCAGCGAGCGGCGCTGCGCTCAGCTCGACCTGCCACCGCCGCGCGCCCGCAGCCTCGAGCTCGTCGGCCACCCGTTCGGCGGTCACGGGCGTCGGCGGCGACCACGCGATGCGTCGGACGGCTGCGGGGGGTACGAGGTTCTCCGGGGGGAGGTCATGCTCCGCGGCGAGCCCCTTGACCGCCTCACGACAGGCGCTCAGCCGGAGTGCGGCCTCCGGGTACTTGTCGCGCCACACGCGTGGCGGCGGCGGGTCGTCGTGCGGCACCGACACCGGCGGGAGCGCGGTTTCGGGAAGCCGGCGCGCCTCCTCGATCGCCGCGTAGAACTGGCGGACGTAACGCTGCGCGCCCCGGTTGGCGAAACCCGGAAGCCGGGTCAGCGCGCCCCGCGACTGCGGCGACGCCTGCGCCGCCTCGATGAGCGCGGCGTCGCCGACGATCCGGTTGGTGGTGACGTCGCGGCTGCGCGCCAGGCTGTCGCGTACCTCCCACATCGCCCGCACCACGGCGAGCGCCCGCCGCCCGCGAAGCCGGTGGATCCCTGACGTGCGGCGCCACGGATCCGTCCGCGGCGCAGCGGCCGGGCGGGTCGCCCAGGCCTCGAACTCCTCGGCCGCCCACTGCGCCTTCCCCGCGGCCTCAAGCTGGTCGGCGAGGACGTCGCGCAGCTCGATCAGCACCTCGACGTCGAGGGCGGCGTACTGCAGCCACGACTCCGGCAGCGGCCGCTTCGACCAGTCCACCGCCGAGTGCTCCTTGCGCATGCGGTAGCCCAGCAGCTCCTCGACGAGTACCGCGAGCCCGACTCTCGGATAGTTCAGCAGGCGTCCTGCGAGCTCGGTGTCGAACAGGCGGGCCGGCCGCAGGCCCAGCTCAGCAAGGCAGGGGAGGTCCTGGCTGGCGGCGTGGATGATCCACTCGG
>JAWWPH010000417.1:0-4351 GCA_033850875.1 Nocardioidaceae bacterium
TGGTGTGCCTGTCCGGCCGGGGCGACAAGGACATGGGGACGGCCGCGGCCTGGTTCGAGCTGGTCGAGACCGAGGCGCTGGTGGACCCGCTGGGTGTCCTCGACACCGAGACCCAGGCGTGAGCGGCCGCGCAGGCCCGACCCTGGAGAAGGCTCGAGCCGCCGGCCGTGCGGCGCTGGTCGGCTACCTCCCGGCCGGCTTCCCGACCGTCGACACGTCCATAGCGCTCATCCGTGCCATGGTCGAGGCCGGGGTCGACGTCGTCGAGGTGGGCCTGCCGTACTCGGACCCGGTCATGGACGGCCCGACGATCCAGGCGGCCGCCGAGGTCGCGCTCGCCGGGGGGACACGGATCACCGACGTCCTGCGCGTCGTGGAGGCGAGCGCCGCCCTGGCACCGACCCTGGTGATGACGTACTGGAACCCCGTGGAACGGTTCGGCGTCCGGCGCTTCACCGACGCGCTGGCGTCCGCCGGTGGAGCGGGTCTGATCACGCCCGACCTCATCCCGGAGGAAGCCGGTGAGTGGGTCGCTGCGGCCGACGACCACGGCCTCGACAAGGTGTTCCTCGTGGCCCCCTCGTCCACGAAGGCCCGCCTCGAACGCACCACCGCCGCGTGCCGCGGCTTCGTCTACGCGACGGCGGTGATGGGGGTCACCGGTACCCGCGAGCAGACGAGCACGGTGGCTCCGGAGCTGGTCGCGCGCGTCCACGAGGTGACGGCTCTGCCCGTCGGGGTCGGCCTCGGCGTGTCCGACGGCCGCCAGGCGGGGGAGGTGGCGTCGTACGCCGAGGCCGTCATCGTGGGCAGCGCCTTCGTCCGAGCGGTCCTCGACGCCGACGGGGACGGGGCTGCCATCGAGGCGGTCGGACGCCTGACCGACGACCTGGCCCGCGGTGTCCACGGGGAACTTTGAGCGCCGCGTCATAGTTGACGAGATGACCAGGACGGAGACCTCGTGACGGGCGCGTTGTTCAGAAGCGCCGCGGCGGTGACGGTGGCGGCGATCGTGGCCCTGTCGGCCGCTGGCTGCGGCGGGTCGGACTCCTCGTCGATGAAGCCGGACAACCCCGGCGGCGTCGTCATCTCCGGCGTCCACCAGGACACCATGTTCTTCGGTGCGGAGCCACCGCGCCCGTACCGCATGCCCGACGTGACGCTGACGGCCACCAGCGGCGCGCCGTTCAACCTGGTCCACGACACCGCCTACAAGGTCACGCTCGTCTTCTTCGGCTACACCAACTGCCCGGACGTGTGCCCGCTCGTCATGAGCGACCTCACCTCGACCTACCTGCACCTGCCGACGGCACTTCGCGACGAGACCCAGGTGCTGTTCATCACGACCGACCCGGCCCGCGACAACACCGCCACGCTGCGCCACTACCTCGACCGGTACGACAGCGACTTCGTCGGGCTCACCGGGAAGCTCAAGGACATCGTCGCCGCCGGGAACGCGATGGGGGTCGCGATCGAGGGCAGGCGGAGGCTGCCCAGCGGCGGGTACGACGTCGGGCACGGAGCCCAGGTGGTCGGCTTCTCCGGCCACACCGCCCCCGTGATCTGGACCGGGTCGACCATCGGCGACGTCCACGACATGGTGAGCGACATCTCCCGGCTCGCCGGAACATGACCGGGAAACGGTGCCCGCGCGGTAAGTTGGCGAGGCGATGAACCTCGCCTACATCCCAAGTCCCAGCCAGGGCGTCTGGCATCTCGGAGTCTTCCCGATCCGTGGCTATGCACTGTGCATCATCGCCGGGGTCATCGTCGCGGTGCTCTTCGGAGACCGGCGGTGGGTGCAGCGCGGCGGCTCACCGGGGGCGGTCGGCGACATCGCGGTGTGGGCTGTCCCCTTCGGGCTCGTCGGCGGGCGCCTCTACCACGTCCTCACCGACCCGGAGCTGTACTTCGGTGCGGGCAGGCACCCGGTCGACGCGTTCTACATCTGGCACGGTGGTCTCGGCATCTGGGGAGCGATCGCCCTCGGTGCGCTCGGCGCGTACATCGGCTGCCGGCGCCGCGGCCTCAGGTTCGCCGCGATGGCGGACGCCCTGGCGCCCGCGGTGGCGTTGGCGCAGGCCATCGGGCGCTGGGGCAACTGGTTCAACCAGGAGCTGTACGGCAAGCCGACGACGCTCCCGTGGGGACTGAAGATCGACCCGGCGCACCGCACCACGCTGCCGGAGAAGTACCAGCAGTACTCGACCTTCCACCCGACCTACCTCTACGAGTCGATCTGGGATGTCGGCGTCGCCGTGGTCGTGCTCTGGGCCGACCGCCGGTTCAAGCTCGGCCACGGGCGGGCCTTCGCGCTGTACGTGATGGCGTACACCGCCGGGCGGGGATGGATCGAGTACCTCAGGATCGACACCGCCAACCACATCTTCGGGGTCCGGCTGAACGTCTGGACGTCGGTCATCTTGTTCGTCGCCGCGACCGTCTTCTTCGTGGTCGTGGGCAGGCGCAACCCGGGTCGCGAGCTCGAGGTCGAGTACGGTCCTCGCGCCGCGGACGGCAGCTCGGCGACCGCCGCCGACGACCTGTCCGCAACGGGCGACGGCGGCGAGGAGCCGGCCGCCGTCTCCGACCCTGTGGCGGCCGACGAGCGACCCGGTGAACCGTCCGGTCCGTCGAGGATCGCACCACCGTGACCGAGCAGAAGCCGATCACGGACCCGGCCCCCGCCGAGCCGGTGGCTGCCTCCGACCAGGTCATGCACGAGCACGGCGACGTCACCGGTGGCTGGCTGCGACCGGCCGTCTTCGGCGCCATGGACGGGCTGGTCTCCAACTTCGCGCTCATCGCCGGTGTCGTCGGCGGCACCTCCGGCGGTCACTCGTCCGCGGTCGTCCTCGCCGGGCTCGCGGGGCTCGCGGCCGGCGCATTCTCCATGGCGGCCGGTGAGTACACCTCGGTCGCCAGCCAGGCGGAGTACACCCGGGCCGAGATCGAGGTCGAGCGGCGGGAGATCTCCCTGCGGCCCGCCGCCGAGGAGGCCGAGCTGGCGCAGATGTACGTCGACCGCGGCATCTCACCGGAGCTCGCGGCGGCGATGGCCGCCCAGATACACCTGGACCCCGACCTCGCGGTCGAGGTGCACACCCGCGAGGAGCTGGGGGTCGACCCCGACAACCTCCCGTCCCCGATGGTCGCGGCCGGCTCGTCCTTCGTGTCGTTCGCGGTCGGGGCGCTCCTGCCGGTGCTGCCGTACCTGCTCGGCGCTCACACGATCCTCCCCGCGCTCGTGGTCAGCCTGCTGGCCCTGTTCGGCTGCGGTGCCCTGGTGTCTCGGGTCACGACCCGCAGCTGGTGGTACGGCGGGCTCCGGCAGCTTCTGCTGGGAGGTGTCGCGGCCGGCCTGACGTTCCTCATCGGGGAGGTCGTGGGCACCGCGATCGGGTGACCGCGAGAGCCTCCCGCAGCCGTCCGAATAGCGGCGACGCGCCGCTTCGCGGGGCTACCGTCCTGTAGGCTCGCGGCGCACAGACACGCCGGGCCAACGTCGTCCCTTCGCGCTCACACCTACGCCGATGCGTGGCATCGGTCTCGACGACGGGAGACGAGCCGTGACAGCTGTCCCGCCGCCCCAGGGGCTCTACGACGGACGGTCCGAGCACGACGCCTGCGGGGTCGCGTTCGTCGCGACGCTGACCGGGATCGCCTCGCACGAGATCGTCGTGTCGGCACTGACCGCCCTGCGCAACCTCGACCACCGCGGCGCCTCGGGCGCCGAGCCCGACTCCGGGGACGGCGCCGGCATCGTGCTGCAGGTCCCCGACCGCTTCCTGCGTGGTGTCTGCGACTTCGAGCTCCCGCGTGCCGGCAGCTACGCGGTCGGCCTGGCGTTCCTGCCCGACGACGCCGAGGCGGCCGCGAAGATCCGCGCCCGGATCGAGGATCTCGCCACCGAGGAGGGGCTGCGCGTCGTCGGCTGGCGCGACGTCCCCACGACACCCACGCTGCTCGGGGAGAGCGCCCGAGGGTGCATGCCGACCTTCGCGCAGCTCGTGGTCGCCGCCGAGCGGGGGCGGGTGATGGGCATCGCCTTGGAGCGGATGGCCTTCTGCCTGCGCAAGCGCGCCGAGCACGAGACGGGCGTGTACTTCCCGTCGCTCTCGTCGCGGACGCTGGTGTACAAGGGGATGCTCACGACGGCTCAGCTCGACGCATTCTTCCCCGACCTGCGCGACGAGCGGCTGATGTCGGCCCTGGCGGTGGTGCACTCCCGGTTCTCCACGAACACGTTCCCGTCGTGGCCGCTCGCCCACCCCTACCGCTACATCGCCCACAACGGCGAGATCAACACCGTGAAGGGCAACCGCAACTGGATGCACGCCCGCGAGTCGCT
>JAWWPH010000416.1:0-15608 GCA_033850875.1 Nocardioidaceae bacterium
ATCGGGTCCCCGTCGTAGACCTGGATGGCCCGCGCCGTTGCGTTGCCGTGCCCCTGGTTGATGAGGCCGTGGGGGTCAGGGACGGTCGGGTCGTACAGGAACAGATTGACGTGGTCCCTGGTGGCCAAGAGTGCACAGACGTTGCCGTCGAGGACGAAGTACGGCTGGACCGAACGTTTGATCGTCTCCTCGATGTCCGGGTCTGCCGCCCAGACGATCTCGCGGAGCCGGTTACAAATGCGCTGTTGCCACTCGGGAAGTCCTTCGATGTATGCATCAACCCCCGGATGGGCGCGACCGGCCATGAGCAGAACTGTAGGGCGCCGGCCCCACGCACGTCACATGGGCGAAACACTGCTGTCAGCGGCAGCGCGCGGTTCGCCATGGTGCGGGGTCACGACATCCGGTAGAGCCGGAACTGAGGGTGCTCGACGTCGAGGACGTTCACGGCCGAGAAGCCCGCACGCCGGGCATAGTCCCTCAGCAGATCGGCACGGAGAACGGTGCCGGTGCCGGCCCCTTCGGACTGCATACTCACCGCGAGGCAATGAAGCGTGCTGAAGCTGTAGAAGAACCGCTCCAGTTCACTTCCCACGACGTTGAAGGCATCATCCGTACGCTCATCGACGACCAGCACGGCACCGTCGGTGCCTGCAAGAGTTCGCATGGTGTGCAGCACCGACACGGGGTCGGGCACGTCGTGGATCATCTCGATGGCCATGACCAGGTCGTAGCCGCCGGGAATGGTGGGATCGCCTGCGTCTTGTACCTCGAAGTGCACCCGCTCCGTAAGCCCCTGGCGCTCAGCGGCGTCCTCCGCCGTCCGGATCGACGCCTCGTCCAGGTCGAAACCGTCGACGCGTGCCTGCGGATAGGCGTCAGCGATGGTGAGCGCCGCGATTCCCGCCCCGCAACCGATGTCAGCGATCCTGACGGGCTGACCGGCGGTGAGCTTCGCCTGTACGTCGGGGAGCGCTGGGAGCCAGTTCTGCACGAGATGATGTCGGAAGACGGGTCTGGTGAACGCCGCTTGAAGGTCGTGCACGCCGAACGCACCGAACGGCACGCCCGTGCCGCGCCTGAACTCCTCTGTCATGATGTCCACTGACTTGGCGACAAACGATGCCACCGCGGCGCAAGGCTTCATGCATGCCTCACTGTCGTCGTCGAGCAGCACGTGGGCGTGCGGGTTGGGTAGCGAGAAGATGCGCGTTTGCGGCTCCTGGGTGGGATCGTCGACTTCGAGCACGCCGGCGACGGCCTGTTGTTCGAGCCATTCCCGGACGTACCGCTCGACCGTCCCGGTCGCGTCGGCGAGCTCGCCGGACGTCTGCGGCCCACGCTGCCACAGCGTCTCGTACAGTCCGAGGCGTACGCCCAGCTCTACGTTGGCCAACTCCATGGTGGCGATAGCAGCCATGAAAAGGGTGCCAGCGAAACCCTCGACTTCGGGTTCCTCAGCTGATGTGACCTCGACCGACGTCATCGGACTCCCTTTCATGCCAGCCCAACCAGGTAGCGGAAGACATTGCTCAGACGAACGCTTCCGTCGGGCCTTTCGTAGCTCTGCATGACCTTGCGTAGAGCCCGCGTGACGGCTTCCTCGCCGGCGTGCTGCGCAGCACGCACAGCGGGACCGGACGACGACTGGGCACGCACCGCAGTGTCGACGTCAGGGTACTCGTACGGAGTGGGGACCTCGCCAGAGTCCCCTGGGATCAGGCCGGCCGACTCGACCAGCTGCTCGAGGGCGCCCGGCAGGCTCAGCGCGAACGGTCCTCCGGACCCTGGTGGCGGCGCGGGCAGCAGAGCGCCGATGGCGCCGAGGACATCGCGCATCTCCGAGCGTGCCGGGTCTCCCCAGGTCACGATCGCGATCGGGGCCGCCGGCTCGGTGACCCTGGCGAGCTCGACGAGCGCGTGGCGGGGGTCGGCGGCATATTGCACCGCGTTGAACGACGTGACCGCGTTGAACGAGTTGTCGGCGAACGGCAGCTCCTCGAGCTCACCTACCCTGATGTCCGCGTCAGGGACCCGGGTGCGGGCGATGTCGACCAGCTGCTCCGATGCATCCAGCCCGGCGACGTGGGCTCCGCGTCGGGTCGCGAGCTCGAGCGCCAGACCTGCACCGCAGCCGGCATCGAGCAGCCGAGTGCGGTGACTGACGCCGATGGCGTCGAAAGCTGCCTCGTAGAACGGTAGTTGCGCCGGCTCGGCGAGCTCGGCCCAGACGTGTGCCTTCGCCCCCCACAGCGGCCCTTGGACAGTTGCAGATCGCATGGTCAGCCTCCTTCGGCTATCGGTTCGATCAACAGTCGCCCGGCCGGCGGCAGCACACATCCGGGGTAGCCCCGGATTCGACTACGGAAATCGGTGGGGCGTCATACTGAGCCGGTGGACCTGAGCCACGTCACACCACGTGAGCGGGCGGTGCTGGAGCTGCTCGGTGACCACCTCACGCATGACGACATCGGACGCAAGCTGTTCATCTCGACCCGGACGGTCGAGAGCCACGTGGCGCACCTTCGGCACAAGCTCGGGGTACCCGACCATCGCGGGCTGGTGCGGCTCGCCTCCGAGTACCGGCTGGACGTCGCCCGTGAGCCCGCGCCGACGGTGAAGGTCCCGCTGACGACCTTCGTCGGGCGTCGACGGGAGATCGGGGACGTCGCCGACGCGTTGGCCGGCTCACGGCTGGTGAGCGTCGTAGGGCCGGGTGGTGTCGGAAAGACCCGGCTGGCTCTGGCAACGGCCATGTCGGCAGCGTCCAGCTTCGCTGACGGCGTCCGGCTGGTCGATCTCGTCGGGGTGGTCGACACCGAGGGCGTCGACGTCGCCGTGGCTCGTGCCTGCGGAGCCGTCCCCACAAGCCGTCGCGAACCCGTCGACGCGCTCGTTTCGGAGCTGCGAGGTCGCCGGGTGCTCCTGCTCCTCGACAACTGCGAGCGCCACCTCGACGGCGTCGCAGACCTGACCGAACGCCTGCTCACGGCGTGCCCCGGTCTCTCCGTCATCGTCACCAGCCGGGTAAGACTGGCGCTGGCCGCCGAACGTGTGTACCGGCTCGAGGGGCTCTCGGCCGGAAGCGACGGCGATGCGGTGGCACTGTTCGTCGAGCGTGCGATCGCGGCCGGCAGCACCCCGCCGACGACGAGCGACCTGGATCGCATCGACGGAATCTGCCGCACCGTCGACGGACTGGCGTTGGCCGTCGAGCTGGCCGCGGTGCAGCTGCCGTCTCTGGGCCTGGCCGGGATGGAGCGGGCGATGCTGGACCAGGAACGCCTCCTTGTCGGCGGGAGTCGGCTCACGCCGCGACACCGGTCCATGCACGAGACCCTCGACTGGAGCGTCGCGATGCTCCAGCCGCCGGCTCACGCCGTCTTGTGTCGGCTGGCCGTCCTCGCCGGACCGTTCGGGGGCGACGCGGCTGTGGCGGTGGCAGGGTTTGCGCCCGTCGATGCCCAGCTGGTGCCTTTCGTCCTACGCACCCTGGTCGAGCAGAACCTCGTGGCCACGACAGCCACTGCGACCGGAGAGCTGGCTTTTCGCCTCCTCGAGCCGGTGCGCCAGTACGCGCTCGCCCGGATGACGCCCGCCGACTCGCCGGCTCTGGAACGACACCTGCGCTGGTGCCTCGCAACGCTTGGGTCCCTGCGCGGCGCCGACTCCTCCGATCTCGAGCAGTTGGGAGGCAACGTCCGGTCCGTGCTCGCGCGGGAGGTCGGCAGCAACAGCCCACACCCTGCCGCGAGCGCGTTGGCTCGCGAGTTCGGGATGACCCTCTTCCGATGGGGACGTCTGGCGGAGGCGCAACAGCGCCTGGAGCAGGCCGCGGCCCTGACGTCGGACGACCTCGACGCGGCGACAGACCTCGCCCAGGCCGGCGCTGTCGCCAAGTGCCGCGTACGCGGGGACGAGGCGCTACGGCTCGAGCTCGCGTCGGCCAGCAGAGCACGGGCGGCAGGGTCCGATGTCGCGGCCGCGCTGGCGCTCGTTCGGGCCGCCGAGCTCCTCTACCGCTTCCCCGGCATGTTCGCCGCTCCTGAGGTCGATGCGGCGGACGGGTACCTGGAGGAGGCGTACGGGCTGGCCCCAGGGGATGCCCACGTGGAGGCTGCCGCAGAGGTGGCCTCGGCCAATGCCCGGCCCCGCCAGGGCGAGGCGCCGACCCTGCGGGCGATGAGCGCGCTCCACAGAGCCAGCCGTGTCGGCGACGAGCAACTGGTGAGCGCTGCCCTGGACGCCGCCACGGGCGAGCGGATCCACACAGGAGATGTGATCGGAGCGCACCGCTTGTCGGTTCAGCGGGTGGAACGGCTGACCGCATCCCCTGACAGTCCTGGTGCCGGCCTGGAGCTCAAGGACGCCCTCCACGTGGCCACGTTCACCGCGCTCGGTGCGGGTGACCTTCGCGGGGCTCGGCTCATGGCCGAGCGACAGCGCGATCTGCCCTTCCTGGTGGAGCAACGAGACCTGGCCGACGAGGAGCTGCTGGCTCCTGCGGCCCTGGCCGGCGACTGGGAGGTCGTGCGGCGCGTTGGTGAGCGCTTCCTCGAGGACTGGACTGAGGCGGGAAGCGCTCCCGCTCCCGGACGTGGCATCGCACCGGCTGCCGTGGCCCTCTCGTACGGCCTGCAAGGCCGAGACACCCAACGTGCCGCCTGGCTGCGAGTGCTTGCGACCATGCGCGGCGTCCGACCGGCAGATGCGTCGCGTGGGTCGGGCTACGGCGAGGTGTTCGACGCTCTCGTACTGCTGCACGGACAACAGCCGCTCGCCGCCCTCGAGACGCTGGTGTCCCCGGAGCCGCGAGGACTGTTCGGCTTCGTCTTCGAGCAGTGGGCCGCAGCGCTCGCAGCCGAGGCTGCGGTCCTTGCTCGTCATAAGCGGGCCGACGAGCTGCTGCAAGGGGCGAACCGGAAGAGCGTCGGCAACCCGGTCGCCACTGCGATCACCTCCCGAGCCGCTGCTGTGCGCACCGGTGATCTGCCCCTACTGCTGAGCCTGGCCGAGGACTTCCTGCGGGCCGGCACGGCGTACCAGCAGACGCGGACGCTCTCCCTGGCCGAGGCCCTTCGAGGCAGGTGACGAGGTCAGACGAGGTCAGGGCGGTGGCAGTGAGACCCCGAAGTCGGCGACCGCCAGCCGGAGCAGCACCTGCCCGGGCGCGAGCAGGTCTGCGATCCGGGCGGCGCTGAGCACCTCCAGCTCGGCCAACCGCACCCGATAGCGGTCATCGCCCTGCAGGCGGGCTTGCTGGAGCTCGCCGACGTTGTGCCACACCTTCTGCCGAGCCTCGCGGAGGAAGCGGCGGGAGCTGAGCCGGTTCAAAGGCGTCAGGGCCCGGTCGAGCAGGGAGCGGCTCCCGCCCAGCGCCTCGTCCTCGGCCGTGACCCGGCTCGCGAGTACCGCGTCGATCCGCTCATGGTCGCGTCGTCGACGTTCGATCAGTACCGGGTCACGGAAGTCGTCGTCGCTGATGACCGCCAACATCGCCTGGGGCAGGTCGTAGTTCACGTGGGCGTTGATGCCCAGCAGCACATGCCGAAGGGCCGGAAGGTCGGCTGGGGCGTCGAAGGCCAGCCGCCACGGTCGCGGCACGTCCGCGGAGCGATGTTCGAGGTCGGCGTCGTGAGCCGCCAGGTACAGGTCGGCGAAGACGACGTCCCATCGCTCCACCCACTCCGGGTCCTCGAATCGGGCCTCGTCGATGGCCTTGCCGACGGCCTCGGTTGTTCGCCGGTAGGTCTGGAGGAAGAAGGCACGATGGCCCAGGCCGGGAGGCAGGTCGTCGTCGCGCTGCTGCATCCGCTCAAGGACCGCCGCGACTGTCTGCTGGTCGTTCATCAGCCGGTGCCTCGCTCTAGCGTCGTTGGCACAATAGTCGTCCTCGCCACCGCACCGGCTTCGGGGTACGGTCGGCTGAGGTTGGACCATGGAGGACGGATGGTACAGGTCGCTACCCGGACTCGCCGCTGGACTTTCGACCCCGTCGTCCTCGGGCGTAGCGAGTGCGACGCCTGGGTGGCGTACTACCGCCGCGAGTGGGTGCCGTTTCTGCGTTGCGCTGTCGCGCTCGTGCGATCGGGCTACGGCATGGGCCGCCGGAGATCATTGGTCGGGGCCTGGTACGTACTGCGGGCGAACCAGGCCTGGGCGCCGTTCCCCGACAACGACCCTGCCGCGGCGGTCGAGTTCATGCGGCGCTTCTACGCGCTCGTGGCCAGGAGTGGTCATCCACACCTCGATCCCGGCCACGCCGCGGAGCTGGAAGTCGCCTGGTGGCGCGTACACCGCGAGCACCAGCACGACCTCGCAGTCACAGCCGGGGAGCTGGTCGACAGCTTGAACGCCGTGTACGCCTATGTCTACGACGCACCCCCGAGCCTCACCGAGAAGGCGGCGCGGCTCCGGGTGGAGGCGATGGACCTGTCCGACGACTGGGTGCAGGCCGGCTGTGATCGCGCCGACCCGAGGCTGTCCGCCGAGCGCCGAGCGCTCGTCGCCTCCTACTCGGCGCTGCGAGATGCCACGGACAGGCGAGCGAGAGGCAGTGTCGAAGGATGACTACCGCAGAGCAGGCATCACCGGCGCCGAGTCCCCCCGAGATGCGGTGCGGATGCTGTGGACGCACGGGGCGGGCGATGCACGAGCTCGGCGTGACGCCGGGCGTGTTCATCTGCCGCGGCTGCGCGTTCTACGCGTTCCGGTTCGCCGACAAGGACGGCGGGCACGGCCGCGGCAGGCGACGGCCGCGTACATGAGCCGGGCGCCGTGGCCGACGAACGGAATCTGCTTCGGAGGGGACTACAACCCCGAGCAGTGGCCGGACGACGTACAGCGTGACGACGTCGAGCTGATGCGGGAGGCGGGCGTCAACTTCGTCACCGTGGGGGTGTTCGCCTGGGCGCTGCTCGAGCCTCGCCCAGGGGAGTACGCGTTCGGTTGGCTGGACCGGGTCATGGACCGTCTTCATGCCGGTGGCATCAGGGTCGATCTGGCCACTGCGACAGCATCACCGCCACCGTGGATGACCCGCCTGTACCCGGAGTCGCTGCCGATCGACCGCGAAGGCCGCCGCTTGTGGCATGGCAGCCGGCAGACCTGGTGCCCGTCGTCGCCCGTATACGCGGAGCTGTCGCTGCGGCTCGTGGAGCGGCTCGCGTCCCGTTATGCCGAGCACCCTGCGCTCGCCATGTGGCACGTAGGGAACGAGCTGGGCAACCACAACGTGCACTGTTTCTGCGACATCAGCGCAGAGGCGTTCCGTACGTGGCTGCGCGAGCGTTACGGCGACTCGCTGGACCGGCTGAACGACGCATGGGGCACAGCGTTCTGGAGCCAGCACTACGCCGACTGGGCGGATGTCATACCGCCACGGCGGTCTGCGACGCAGGGCAACCCGACCCAGGAGCTGGACTTCTGGCGGTTCTCGTCCGACGAGGTGCTCCTGTCCTACCGGCGAGAGCGTGACGTGCTGAGCCGGGTGACGCCTGACGTGCCGGTGACGACGAACTTCATGGCCATGGCACACACCCGCGGGATGGACTACTGGGCGTGGGCGCCGGAGCAGGACATCGTGTCCAACGACCACTACGTCGACGGCCGCCTTGCCCGCCCGCTCGTGGAGCTGTCCTGGTCGGCCGACCTGACGCGCAACCTCGCGGCACGAAGCCGCCGGGGGGAGGCCGGCCCCGGCACCCCGTGGCTGCTGATGGAGCACTCGACCTCGGCGGTCAACTGGCAGCCGGTCAACTATGCGAAGGCTCCGGGTGAGCTGGCCAGGACGTCGCTGACCCACCTCGCACGGGGAGCCGACGGCATCGCCTACTTCCAGTGGCGGGCGTCGGCCGCCGGGGCGGAGAAGTTCCACTCGGCCCTCCTTCCGCATGCGGGCACGGATACAAAGGTCTGGCGCGAGGTCGTCGAGCTCGGCGGTCTCCTCGAGCGCTTGACCGACGTGCGTGGCACCGCGGTCGCCGCCAGGGTGGCTCTTGTCTTCGACTACGAGGCGCAGTGGGCGAGCGGGCTGCCGGGCCATCCCACGACGCTGGTCGACTACGACCGCGAGGTCCAGGAGTGGTACGCCGCGTTCTGGGACGCGCATATCACCGTGGACGTGGTACCGACCGACGCTGTCCTCTCCTCGTACGACATCGTGGTCGTGCCGTGCCTGTACCTGTGCACGGACTCGGCGGCGGACAACATCGCTGCGGCTGGGCGCGGTGGGGCCCACGTCGTCGTCACGTACTTCTCCGGCCTGGTCGACGAGCACGACCACATCCGTCTCGGTGGGTACCCGGGCGCCTTCCGCGAGCTGCTCGGTGTTCGGAGCGAGGAGTTCTACCCTCTCGGGCCGGAGGAGTCCGCGCGCCTCGACGACGGCTCGGCGGTGAGCGTCTGGACCGAGCTGCTGAGCCTCGAGGGCGCCGACGCGGTGGCGACGTACGCCGACGGGCCGGCAGCCGGCGTACCGGCGATCACCCGGCACGCGGTCGGCCAGGGCACCGCCTGGTACGTGGCGACCCGGTTGGAGACCACCGCGCTGGCGCGATTCGTCCAGCGCGTCGTCGATGAGGCGGGCGTGGAGGCGATCCTCGACGCACCCTCAGGTGTCGACGCGGTACGCCGCGAAGGTGACGGCCGCTCCTTCCTCTTCGTGTTCAACCACACGGACCAGGCGGTGACGATCCGGGCCTCCGGTCTGGAGGTACGCGAGAGCGTGCCGGTCGACGGGTCCATGACCATCCCGGCGGGCGGCTGCGCGGTCATCCGCGAGCTGTGAGCTGCCGTCGCTCCGGGTCGACGGACCCGGTCGGGATGGGCTCACCGCTCGGCTTCGTCCGTGCCGGCGACGGTCCCGCGGGCCGTCTCGTCCACCCAGTCGCGGTGCTCTTTCAGCGCCCACGACCGCCTCACCCGGCCGGTACGCATGCCGCGGCGAGCCTCGGGGTCGTGGACCGCCTCGACGATGTGCCCGACGACCAACACGCCGAGCCCCAGCGCGAACCAGTCGTGCACGAGCGTGGCGCCGGTACGCCAGGACAGCCGAGCCACGTCCGGGAAGTACATCAGCAGCCCCGAGGCGAGAAGGACGAGGATCGATCCCGCGGTCAGGGCGGCATTCAGCTTCTGGCCGGCATTGAACTTGCCGACCCTGATCGTGCCATCGCGCCGAGCTGGCGACCGCAGCCACGCCCAATCCGTGGGGCGGAAGCGGTTGAGCCGGCTCAGGTCTGCACGGTAGGCGGTGAAACCGAGACCGGCGAGCAAGGGGAGCGGCAGAGCCAAGCCGCTGTACACATGGATCAGCTCGACCACGCGCCGATGTCCGATCGGCACGCCCAGGAAGCCGTTGTAGAGGATCGCGGCCGTCACGATGCAGACCACCATGAGGACGGCGAGGGTCCAGTGCACCGCCCTCTCCGCCAGGCTGAAGCGGGTGAGCTCGTGTCCGTCGGTCGCGTCAGAGCCGTCCAATAGCTCCTACTCCCGGATCCGGCCGTCGATGGCGTACCCGCGAGGCTCCCAGTACCCCGGCACCTGGCCGCGGGTGAGCTCGATACCGCCGAGCCACTTGGTGCTCTTGTAGCCGTAGTTCGACGAGACGTACATCCGGACCGGGCCGCCGTGGTCGTGTGTGACCTCGGCGCCGAGCATGCGCAGAGCGACGAGGACGCCCGGTTCCCTCGCTTCCGCCAGGGTGAGGCTTTCGGTGTAGATGCCGTCGAAGGAGCGGAATCGCACGGCAGTCGCCTCAGCGGTCGGGCCGGCGAGGTCCAGTAGCCTCGACAGCTCGACTCCCGACCACGGCACCTGCAGTACCCGCCAACCCGTTACACACTGGAAGTCCTCGACCAGGCTGCTCTGTGGCATCGCCTGCAGGTCCTGCAGCGTGTACGACGCTCGTCTGCGGACGAGCCCCGACACCGTCAGTCGGTACGACGTCGGGGAAGGCGTCGGCACGGAACCGGTCACCGAGTAGTACCGGAAGGTGGCACCCAAGGGGAACAGGGACACGAGCCCGGTGGGGTCGTGCTCCTCGACCGGAGCCAGGACGCGAGACAGTCCGCTCTGCAGCGCGTTGCCGCCGAGGACGCCGACTCCGCCGAGGGCCAGCAGGCTCACGATGATCCGTCGCCCGACTGGTGTCCCGTCAGGCTGCTGCCGGCCGGGGTCCGGCCCCAGCCTGCCGTCAGCCGCCATGGGGCACCTGCCCCACCTTCCCGTTCACTTCGGTGCGAGCCCTTACCATCCGGTCATCCCCTTCGGCACCCGGGAGCGGCCGGGCGCGCTTTGGTCGGCTGGGCCGCTGACACCCATGCTGCCACGCGGACGAGCCACGGCTCTCCCGCGTGGCCACGCTTGCCGGATCGGCGGGAGGTCTCACCGGCTGCGCAAGGACACCGATCCAGCCAGGGGCCGTCGGCGGAAGACGCTGCTCAGCGGTCGATGAGCTGCTGCATCGCCTCCGGGTAGCGGTCACCGACGACCTTGACCTCGCGCGACGCGGAGTCGAGCTCGGCGAGGTCGCGGTCGTCGAGCGTGACGTCGACGGCTCCCAGGTTCTCCTGGAGGCGCTCCTCACGACGGGTACCCGGGATCGGCACGATCCAGGGCTGCTGCGCGAGCAGCCAGGCCAGCGCGACCTGGCCGGTCGTCGCCTGCTTGCGTGTCGCCACCTCGGTGACGCGGTCCACGAGCGCCAGGTTGACCTCGCGCGCCTCGGCGGTGAATCGGGGCAGCGAGGCGCGGATGTCGTTGCTGTCGAACTGCGTGGTCGCGTCGATCCGACCGGTGAGCAGGCCCCTCCCGAGCGGGCTGAAGGGCACGAAGCCGATCCCCAGCTCGGTCAGGGTCGGGATGACCGACTCCTCGGGCTCCCGCCAGAACAGCGAGTACTCGCTCTGCAGAGCCGTGACCGGCTGCACGGCGTGCGCCCGGCGGATCGTGTCCGCCCCGGCCTCGGACATGCCGAAGTGACGTACCTTGCCGGCCTCGATGAGCTCCTTGACCACACCCGCGACCTCCTCGATCGGTACCTCGGGATCGACGCGGTGCTGGTACAGCAGGTCGATGCTGTCCGTTCCGAGGCGCCGCAGCGATCCGTCGACGGCTCGGCGGACATGGTCGGGCCGACTCGAGACACCCACCTGGCGGCCTTCGTCGTCGAAGGCGAACCCGAACTTCGTGGCGATCACGACGTCGTCTCGCATCGGGGCCAGCGCGGCGCCGACCAGCTCCTCGTTGGCGTAGGGCCCGTACACCTCAGCGGTGTCGAAGAGCGTCACTCCCTGCGCGACCGCCGAGCGGATCAGGGCTGTCATCTCGTCACGGTCGGCAGCCGGACCGAAGCCCTGGCTCATGCCCATGCACCCCAGACCGAGTGCCGAGACCTCCAGGTCGCTGCCGAGCTTGCGTGTGTGCACTGAGGCTCCTCCTGTGCCGGCGGGAGCGCGCTGCTCCCCTTCGGAGACGACGATAGGCAACCGCGGTGCGGTTTGCAGGACCAGGCGGTCTCTACGCCGTCTCGCGGCCGGCCCGCAGCCCGGTGACCAGCAAGAGCAGGGACAGGCAGATCAGCACCGGCTCGATCGCGAAGGCGGTGGTGAGCCCAAGCGGGTCCGCCAGGCTGCCGAGCAGGTACGGCGCGCCGATGACGAGCAGCCCACCGAGAAGCTGCGAGCGGGAGTTCGCCTGGTCCTCGCGCCCGGGCGCGGCTGCCAGGCTGAGCGCGACGGACAGGGGGTAGAGGTTGGCGACACCCAGACCGGCGAGGAACAGCCCGATAACGGCGACCGCCGGCCGAGCGGTCAGCCAGAACAGCACGAAGCCGCCGGCGGTGATGGCGAGTGAGGTGTACATCAAGGAGATGGTTCGACCGGAGCGTCGGGTCGCGATCGCCCCGCCGACGCGGCCGGCCAGCAGTCCGAGGTAGTGGCTGCTCATCGCGGTCGCAGCGGCGGTAGTGGGCAGTCCGGTGGCTTCGAGCTGCTCGGCACCGAAGTAGACCAGGCAGAACTCGACCGCCATGCTGGTCGCGGCCAGGCCGGCGAAGAGCCAGCAGGCCGACGGGAGCCGCCCGAGCGGCCGAGTCGCCGGAGGGGTGTTCGCAGCCGGCAGCGGCACCCGGCGGTAGCGCAGGGCGAGCGCCGCGAGTCCGATGACCGGCAGGGCGAAGCCGGTGCGCCATCCAGCCGGGCCGGCTGCGAGCGCGCCCAGGGCGAGTGGAGCGAGGACGGCACACGCCGCAGCGCCGATGTTGGCCTCGGTCAGTGCTCGCTCGCGCTGCGGGCCGTGCTGGTCGGACAACACCGCCTGGATGGCGATCAGCAGCATCGTCGCGCCGAGACCGAGGATTCCAGCTCCGGCCAGGGTCACCGCGACGCCGGATCCTCGCGTGAACACCGCGGCACCGCCTGCGGCCAGCAGTGAGGAGCCCCAGAGGAGCGTCGGCCGCGAGAGCCGGCGGGCGACGTGAGGGAACGCGAGGCTCGTCACCACTGCACCTCCCGCCCAGCTCGCGGTGTAAGCGCCGAGCACGGTGTACGAGAAGTGCAGCTCGCCGCGCAACAGGGCCAGCGCAGGCCCGTATCCGTAGTTCCAGAACGCGAAACAGACGAGGGCGCTGTACGACAAGACGGTAGGTGCGTCCCGGCGGAACTCCTGCTGGGCCGCCCCCGCCTGCCCCGTGAGGGGTCGAGGCGCTCCTGGCCCGGCCGGTTCATCCAGCGGCGCGATCGGTCGGCGGGAGGCAGCGTGGTCGTCTGTGTCGGACCGCCTCGAGCCAGGCATTGTGTAACGCTACACAGCCTACGATTGGGGGATGCAACCACGTTCGCCTTCTCCACGCCGGGTGACGATGACCGACGTGGCACGTGCGGCGGGCGTGTCAGCGATGACCGTGTCCTACACCTACAACCGGCCCGATCGGGTCTCCGCGGACAGCCGCGCCAAGGTGCTGGAGGCCGCGGCAGCCCTGGGCTACTCCGGACCTGATCCGAGTGCCCGCTCGCTCCGGTACGGCGAGACGCGCACGCTGGGAGTGGTGCTCGGGGAGCATCTGACATACGCGTTCGACGACCCGCAGGCCGTCGCGTTCATGGCCGGCGTCGCCGAGGTCTGCACCGAGCGTGACTATGGCCTGCTCATCGTCCCGACCGTTACAGGGGACCAGGACCGCGACCGGGTGGTACGAGCAGCGGTGGACGCCTACGTGGTGTGGACGACCACGGCCGACGACCCGGTTCTCGATGCGGCCTGCGGCACCCGACGCCCGGTTGTCATCCACGGCGGTCCGGAGCGTGAGGGCGCCACCCTCGTCGGCATCGACAATCGTGCCGCGGGCCGCGCGGTCGGACTGGAGGTGTTCGCGACCGCTCGCCGTCCGGGCGTCCTGAGCTTCCCGGTCGACCGGCAGCGCGAGACCTTTGTGCGGCCCGGCCTCGACCCCGCGAGCGTCGCCTATCCCGTCACCCGGGACCGCCTCGCCGGCTACCGCGACGCTGCGCTCGAGCTCGGCCACGACTGGTCCTGCGTGCCGGTCGCGGTATGCCGCACGAACGACGAGGGCGAGGCCCGAACGATCATGGGTCAGCTGCTCGCCGTGGCACCCGACGTCGACGCCATTGCCGCGATGAGCGACCAGCTGGCGCTCGGTGTCGTCCGGGGAGCAAGCGGCCGGCTGAGAGTCAGCGGTTGGGACGACTCCGACGTCGCCATGGACCAGCAGCTCACTACCGTCGCCCAGTCCCTTCGTGAGCAGGGCGCGGCCTGCGCCGCCGCGGCATTGGGCGACCCGGTGGCGGATCATCGCGATGCCTGGCGACTGGTGCGCCGCGCTTCGACCGGCGCTCAGCCCTCGCCCTCGAAGCCGATCAGCCAGTGAACACCGAAACGGTCGATGACCTGCCCGTCCGAGGCACCCCAGGCGCGGGACTGGAGGGCGTCGACGATCCGGCCGTCCTCGGACAGGCCGGAGAACCAGGTCCGCAACACGGACGGCTCTGCCGCCCCCAGTAACGACAGCATCAGCCCCTGTGCCTGGAACGACTGCTCGTCGCCGGCCACGTCGGCGGCGAAGAGCTCGACCGGTCCATCGGTGAGGTACCCGTGCGCGACGGCATCCGCCGGGCCGTCGGTCCGACTGAACTCCTCGAAGGTGTGGAGCTGCACAGCGCAGCCGAACACATCGCCGTAGAAGGTGAGCGCGTCACGGGCGGTGCCGGGGAAGTGCAGGTAGGGCGTCGGGGCGGTCATGAGGGGAGATGGTAGGCCCCGAGTAGGGTGACGCGCATGCGGCCTCTACCCGTCTTCGACTGCGGGGCGCTCTTCGATGCCCTCGACGTCGAACGCCGTGAGCGCGACCTGGGCTGGTACGAGCTGGCGGACGAGCTGTGGGAGCAGTCGTCGGATCTCAACGCCGAGCGCAGTGACGATCACCCATTGTGCGGCGGAGCGGTCCAGAGACTCCGCGAGCGTGACGCCACGTCCTGCCAGTACGCGCTGTTCATGTTGCGCTGGCTCCGCCAGGCCCCGGAGGACTTCCTGGCCGGTCCGGTTCTCGACGTGGGCGATGTCCGGCTGCCCGAGGTGGGGGCCGACAGCCGGCTTCGATGGGACCTGAACCAGCTGCACACGGCGCTCAACGAGCGGCGACAGCAGCAGCGCCTCACCTGGGCACAGCTCGCAGACGAGCTCGACTGCACGCCGTCGAGGCTGACGAACCTCCGCTCTGCGCGGCTCGCAGATATGAGCTTCGTCATGCGCATCACGCAGTGGCTCGGCCGACCTGCGGCGGCGTTCATCCACCCGGCTCGGTGGTGAGCTCTGCACCCGATCTGATGTCGAGCTCAGGTACGAGCACGGGTCGGATGGCTGGACAGATCGATGGGACACGGCAGCTGCTCACCAGATGCCGGGCAGTAGCCGCCGGTGCCGCCCGGCGTACTCGCGGTAGGGCTCACCCAGCGCGGCCAGGAGCGCTCGCTCCTCGACCCGGATCCTGATCGCCAGCCCGATCGAGGGCAGTACCGCCAGCGCGAGCACTGACAGCCAGCTTCCGAGGGCGGCGCCGAGGCCGACCAGAGTGAGCAGCAGGCCTGTGTACGACGGGTGACGGACCCACCGATACGGCCCGCGGTCGACGACGCGCTGCCCCTCGGCGACCCGGACCACGACGGTGAAGAACCGCCCGAGCGTCCAGACCGCCCACTGCCGAAGCGCGACACCGAGCCACATCAGCGCGAGCCCCACGACGAACGGCACCCAGCGGCCGGGAATCGTGGCGGCGTTGACACCGTCGGCGGACCGGATCGCCACCACGACGCCTGCGGCCACGCCCGCAACCACGGCGACGATGCTGCCCCGGTCCGCGCTCGAGCCACCGCGGTTCCTGGCGCTCCTCAGCCGAATGCTCACCTCCGACAGCGCGAAGCCGATCGAGGTCATGGACAGCAGGAGCCGCGCGGTGGTGTCCGTGCTGACGAGCGGTGCCATGTCTAAGTGTCACGCTGACCGGGGCATGCGGGGGCCTTCACGCCTCGAATGCAGCCAGATCCCCCAAGGAACGCACCGTGGCCACATAGTGTCGCGTCACGTCCTAG
>JAWWPH010000453.1:0-2916 GCA_033850875.1 Nocardioidaceae bacterium
GCATCGGGAACAGGCCTTGCCGATAGGCGCTCAGCAGCGTCCCAGGCTCCAGGTCGGCCCCGATGGCGACGACGTCGTCGCCCGAGTCCTCGGGCTCCGGGAACACCCAGGACGTCGGCGGCGGCTCAATCGGCATCGACGTCGCCCAGGTAGCTGGAGTCGAGCACCAGCGCGAGCCAGGCGAAGGGGATGTCCGCATCGTCGGCCGTGTCGGCCGCCGGCAGACCGGACAGCTGAGCAGCCCAGGTAAGGGACCGAGCGACCTTGCCGATATGGCAGGCCCGCTCGAGCTCGTCGACGAGCTCTCGTCGCGGGGCCAGGACGTCGAAGGGCTCGAGGTACGCGTCGCGTACCCGTACCACGTCGCGGCCTCCGGAGCCGCCGGCGGCCAGGCTGCTGACCACGCGCAAGGTCACGAGCATCGTGGTGAACGGATGCGCCACCGTGCTGTCGCCCCAGTCGAAGAAGACCGGGGCCGAGCCGGCCCGTCCCCCCGAGAAGATGTTGCGCGGGTGCAGGTCGCCGTGCTGCAGGGAGGCCGGTACGACCGAACGTCCGAGCTCACCGCAGGCTCGCGTGAACTCCTCTTGCGTCCCGCGCAGTCGCTCGTACGTCGCCCGGTCGGCATCGTCGTCGCTGCTCTCGACGTACGGGCGGACGACCTCCAGGGCCTGGGCGAGCCTGGACGCCATGACCTCGACCCTCATGTCGGGGACGCCGGCATCCAGCAGCTCGTCGACCGACCCGGCGAGGTCGAGCTGCAGCTGCCCGTACGCGGCCGCTGCCGCGCAGAGCGCGTCGATCAGCGGTCGACCCTGCAGGATCTCGCCGAGTACCGGCCCGCCGTCCGGGAGCAGCAGCCATCGACGCTCCACGTCGACCGCGAGCGGGGTGAGCACGTGCTCGCCGGCACGAGTTGCGAGTACCGGGTACAGCGACACCTCGAATGCCGCGCCCGGCCCAGGGGCCTTCAGCCAGACGGTCCCGCACGACGTTTCGGCCCGAAGAGCGGTGGACCAGGGTCGCAGGTGCGGCTGCTCGACCTCGCCGGTACGCCGTTCGCCCAGAGCGGCGAGCCGGTCGTCCAGCCATCCGGTGACGTCGTCTCGCCAACGTGCCGAGGTCCAGGTCGCGGGCCCGTACCAGGTGGCCGGTGATGCCAGCGGCTGATCGGCGTGCATAGGCGCTCTCAGCCCGACTTGCGCCGGAACTCCCGCTGCTGCTTGTCGTTGTGGGCCTCGCGGATTCCCTTGTTGGGGTTGCCTTCCGCGTGCATCTCCCGCTGCGTGGCCTTCTTGCGCTCCAGCGCCTCGCGGAACTTGCGCCGGGTCTCGTCCTCCTCGTGGTCCGTCGTTTCCGGCTCGGCCATGGCTGCACTCCTCGTGACGAAAGGCTCTGATGTCGCCGACTCCTGCGCCTTCACGGTACCCCTGCCGACCGTCGTGCCCGCGCCGGCTGGGCGTTCGGAGGCCGGCGCCCGCCGGCAGTGCGTACAGTTGGCTGTCCGCAAGCAGCAGGGAGCACTGGTCATGGGAGCAGCAAAGATCGCCGGCAAGCTGATGGCCCCGATCGCGCGCAGTCATGCACCGGCGCTGACGTCCGGGTTCGTGCGCCAGGCCTTCGACCGTGCCGTCGACGGTTTCGGCCCGCTGCCCGGGGCCGCGGAGGCGGCCGACAAGCGACTCGCGGACCATGACGGCGACGTCACGGCGACGATCCGCAGCCTCATCGACTCCCACGTACGTCTCGCCAGCGTCGAAGGGTTCCTCACCAACATCGGTGGGCTCGTCACGATGGCGCTGACGCTGCCCCTGAACGTCTCCGGGCTGGCTCTGCTCCAGTGCCACCTGGTCGCGGGAATCGCCCATCTGCGCGGCTACGACCTCGACGACCCCAGGGTCCGCAACGCCGTCCTCGCCTGCATGCTCGGCGAGGACACGGTCAAGTCACTGGTCCGGAAGAAGAAGCTTCCGAGCAGCCCGATGGCGATCGCGACGGCGCCGGCTCGCGACCCCCAGCTCGACTCGCGGCTGGCCGCCGAGGTCACGGGCGAGCTTCTGACGCGGGTCGCCGGGAAGCGCACGATCGCCGTCGTCGGTCGCCGTACGCCCGTCATCGGTGGCGGCATCGGGGCGGTCACCGACGGGTACGCGACGTACCAGGTCGGCCGGTACGCCGCCAAGGAGCTGCGCGCGCGGCACTAGCAGCCCGCCTCAGCTCTGTCCCGTCGAGCGGGCGCAAATGTCCGGTCGAGCGGGCAGAAACGTCCCCTCGAGCGGGCAGAAATGTCCCGTCGAGCGGCCAGGAATGTCCGGTCGAGCGGGCGGAGGATGTCCTGTCGTGCCGGCACGACAGTGCCCGGAGCATGGCGCCGGCTCAGAGCAGTGCCGTCGCCACCCGCGACGCCGGAGTCTTGCCGATCCTGTCGGCCATCCAGCCGGTGGTGGCGACGAGCGCGTCCAGGTCGACGCCCGTCTCGATGCCGAGACCGTCGAGCTGCCACACCAGGTCCTCGGTAGCGAGGTTCCCCGTGGCGCTCTCGGCGTAGGGACACCCGCCGAGCCCTCCGGCCGAGGAGTCGACCGTCGTGACGCCTCGGCGCAGTGCGGTCAGCGTGTTGGACAGCGCCTGTCCGTAGGTGTCGTGGAAGTGGACCGCGATCTGCTCCAGCGGCGTGCCGTCGTCGATGAACGCGGACAGGAGGCGGTCGACCTGCCCCGGTGTCGCGACCCCGATGGTGTCGCCGAGGGACAGCTCGTCGCAGCCCATCTCCAACAGCCGCCGGCCGACCGCAAGGACCTGCGATGCCTTGACCGGGCCTTCCCAGGGGTCACCGAAGCACATCGAGATGTAGCCACGAACGCGCACCCCCCTGGCACGCGCCCCGGCGACCACCGGCTGGAACATCTCGAACTG
>JAWWPH010000480.1:0-7599 GCA_033850875.1 Nocardioidaceae bacterium
CGGATGTCCATCAGCACCACGTCCGGAGCCAACCGCGACGCCTGCGCGACCGCCTCGCGACCGGTACCCGCCACTGCGACGACCTCGATGTCGGGCTCCCCGGAGAGCAGCAGCTGTAGCCCTGCCCGCACCATCGCCTGGTCGTCGGCCACCAGCACCCGGATCGTCATGGGCTCACCACGTCCACCGGAATCCGGGCGCGTAGCACGAACCCGCCGGTGGCCGATGCTCCCGCTGACATGTCACCGCCGTACAACCTCACCCGCTCGCTGATACCGACCAGTCCGTGGCCCCTCCCGTCGCTGCCCGACGGTCCACGCCCATCGTCGCTCACCTCGATCTCGATGTCGCCGCATCCGTAGGTCACCTGAACCACTGCACGGCTTGCGTGGGCGTGCTTCAGCGTGTTGGTGAGGGCCTCCTGGACGATGCGGTACGCCGACAGGTCCAGGCCGGGAGGAAGCAGGAACGTGTCCCCCTGGACCTGCAGCCGCACCTGCAGGCCGGCTCTGCGCACCTCGTCGGTGAGCGTAACGAGATCGTCGAGTCCGCGGGTCGGAAGGAGCTCCGGCTGGTCGTCGTCTTGACGCATCGCGACAAGCAGCCGCCGCATCTCTGCCAGCGCTCGGCGGCCCGCCTGCTCCACGTTCTCAAGCGTCTCCCGGGGGTCCTCTCCGTCGTTGAGCGCCATGCGGTGCCGCACCGCGCCGACCTGCAGAACCATCACGCTGACGGCGTGCGCCACGACGTCGTGGAGCTCTCGGGCGATGCGGGTCCGCTCCTCGGCGGCAGCCACCCGGGCTGTCATCTCGCGGTCGCGCTCGACAAGGGCAGCCCGATGCTCGGCTGCCTCCGTCCGCTCGAGGCGCTGCCGGAGCACGTAGCCGACGAGCCAGCTGATGGCGAACATCAACGTCGTGGACGTCAGATTGCCGGCATCACTTGTGGGGTCGTTGTAGACGATGATCAGCGCGCCGCCGACCACGATCAGCAGGCCGATCCGGCCTTTGACGTCGTTGCGGAGGTTGCCGAGCAGCAGGGCAGCGGCCAAACCCACGATGAACACGACTCCCTGGCTGGTGATCAGCTTTCCGTCGACGAAGGACAGTGCGGCACTGGCGAACCACACGGCGGCGGGCGCACCGAAGGGATACCTCTGGCGGAGGAGCAGTATCAAGACAACGCCAGCGACTGCCACCGCCTCGGCCCATGCGGCCGGGCCTGTCGGCATCGACGGGTCGGTTCGGGCAGCCGTCCCCAATGCACCCACCAACGCCGCGAAGATCAGCAGGCCAGCGACGGCGTGCGTCCGGAGAATCTGCCGGAACGAGCTCACCCGGTCAACGTAACGGTCCGGGAACAGCCCCCGCACGGACGTCACCCGGCCTGAGCGCGTCGCCGCCGTGTACGAGCCGCCCGGCGCCCCGGATAGGCGGCCCCGAGACTCGCGGGGATCACCGAAACGGGTAGCAGCGCCACCGTCCGCCGCCCGGGGCCGCCGCGGCCGTACGATCTTGGCGTGCCCCTAGCAGTGGTCGTCGCCGACGATGCGCTGCTCGTGCGCGAAGGCGTGCTGCGGGTCATCGACGCTGAGCCCGACCTCGACGTCGTCGGCCAGTGCGGCGACTACGACACGCTGCTGGCACTGGCGGACGAGCACGCACCCGACGTGGTGGTGACCGACATCCGGATGCCGCCGACCGGCACCGACGAGGGCATCCGCGCGGCCGTCACCTTGCGCACCACCCACCCGAAGACCGGCGTCGTGGTGCTCTCGCAGTTCCGGGAGCCGGAGTACGCACTGACCTTGCTCCAGGGCGGCTCACGCGGCCGGGCGTACCTGCTGAAGGAGCGGGTGAGCGAACGGGGCCAGCTCGTCAACGCGATCCGGGAGGTCGCAGCAGGTGGCTCGGTCATCGACCCCATGGTGGTGGAGTCGCTCGTCGCGGGGCGGCAGACGTCGCAACAGGACGCGCTGAACGGACTGACGCCTCGAGAGCGAGCCGTGCTGTCGCAGATCGCGCAGGGACAGAGCAACGAGGCGGTCGCGCGGTCGCTGTCGGTATCCGAGCGGGCGGTGGAGAAGCACATCAACACGCTGTTCGCCAAGCTCGGGCTGACGGAGTCGTCGCGTGCCGTCAACAAGCGGGTCACGGCTGTCCTGCTGTACCTGTCGTCGCAGGGCGGTGCCGACGCAAGGGGAGGCTAGCACCCTGATGGCCGACAGGCCGGCCTGCTGGTGCGCGCCACGTCCAGGGCGCATCCTGAAGACATGAGCATTGTCGGGACCGGGGAGATCGACGTGCTGATCGTCGACGATCAGGAGGCGTTCAGGGCCGCTGCCCGTACCGTCGTCGCCGCCGCCCGCGGGTTCACCGTCGCCGCCGAAGCAGCGACGGGTGAGCAGGCGGTCGAGCTGTCGTCGACGGTGGCGCCGGACATCGTGCTGATGGACATCAACCTGCCGGGCATCGACGGGCTCCAGGCCACCTCGCGCATCGTCGCGGCGTCACCTCAGGTCCGGGTACTGCTGATGTCGACGTACCGGATCGAGGACCTGCCGGCAGACGCGCGCGAGTCCGGGGCCGCCGCGTACGTGCACAAGGAGGACCTGAGCCCTGCGCTGCTACGCGCGTTCGCCGAGGGCAGCTACGTCGGCGGCTTCTGACCGCTCGCTTGGCTCCGGCGTCGAGGCAGCCGGACCGGGGGTCGGAAGCGGCATCCGGCCACGGATGCGGGCGCCCTGACCCGGCGTCGACTCGACGACCAGGTCGCCGCCGTAGGCACCGACCCGGTCACGCATGTTGTCGAAGCCCTGGCCTCCGGCGACGGAGCCCACCTCGAAACCGTGGCCGTCGTCGGCGACCGAGAACGTCAGCCACGAGGACTCTTCCGACACCGACACCGAGATGGTGGCACCTTCGCCGGCGTGCTTCGCGGCATTGTTCACGGCCTCGAGGCAGCAGAAGTACACGGCCGCCTCGAGGTCGGCGGGCGGGCGTTCGGCCAGGTCGACGTCGATCTCCACGGGAAGGGCGAAGCGCGTCGATGCGTTCCGCAGCGCTTCGCCAAGGCCGCGGTCGCGCAGCAGCGGCGGGTAGATACCGTGCGCCAGCCCTCGAAGCTCGTCGAGGGTAGCCTGCACGTCGCGCCGAAGCTCGTCGAGCAGCGGACCGGCCTGGGTCGGGTCCTCCTCGAGGATCGAGCGCGCGAGGCCGATGCGTACCGCCATCGCAACCAGGTGCTGTTGGGCACCGTCGTGCAGGTCGCGCTCGATCCTGCGGCGCGACTGGTCGGACGCGGCCACGATCCGGGCCCGCGAGGCCTGCAGCTCGGTGTTGCGTCGACGCAGCTCCTCCAGGGACGCCTGCAGGGCACCGTCCAGGCGGACGTTGTGCAACGCGAGACCGGTGTGGCGGGCCAGCTCCGCCAGGCTCGACTCCTCGTTGTCCGTGAACGCCCGCGAGCCGGCCGGGCGCCGTACCACCAGCAGCCCCAGCAGGGCTCCGAGATGGCTGATCGGCGCTACCCGCACGATCTCGTCCTCGCGGCCTTTCAGCAACTGCGGCGCCCACATCGCCACCCACGCGTTCCCGCTCACCCGGGCCCGGGCCATGACGCGTTGCTCCTCGGCTCCCAGGTGCAGCCGCTCCGCCGGGAGACTGGGTACCGAGACGGTCCGCACGAGCGCCTCGTCGGAGGCCACCCACACCTCCGCACCGCCGGTCGCGCTGGAGGCGTGCAGGCTCTCCGCGAGCTGCAGCAGCAGCTCGTCCATCGGGACGGCCCGGGTCATCCGCGCGGTGAGGTTGTCGAGTGCCTGCTGCGGGCGCACGCCGCTGCCGGGTACGAGTCGCGTGGCGACGCCCAACAGCCGGTTGCGGACAGGCAGTGCGAGCGTCGCGACCGCCACGGCTGCGAGCATCGACAGGCCCAGCAGCGGGCGTTCGTCGGGCTGCGCCTGCCGGTCCAGACCCACGACGACGACCACGTAGATGAGGCAGACGAAGGCCACCAGCCCAGCGCCGACGATGCCTTCCCGTAACGCGGCGCGGCTCACTGTGCTGAGGGCGGGGACGAAGCCGAGTACGACGAAGGGAACGGCGAGGCCTGCCGCAACGAGCAGCAGCACCGGGACCGGCCAGGCCAGGCCCAGGAGCAGCCGCACCGTCAAGGTCGCGAGCGCAACGGCAACGAAGACGCAACCGGCTGCGAGGGCCCAGTACCGGCGACTGTGGCGGTCGGCGCTGTTCATTCGGCCCTCAGCACGGTGCTGATCCGCTGGCCGACGGCGCGATGGCCGGGATAGGCGGCCAGCAGGTTCACGACCACCAGCGAGATGGGCACCACGAGGAACACCGCCACCAGAGCGAGCGGTGGGACGTACACGACGGGGGTGCGCTCGGCGACGACCCGCCACAGGGTCCGGGCCAGGGCCAGGCCGAGGGGGATTCCGAACACGAGGCCCACCATCGCCAGGGTGGTCGCCTGCCATGCGACCGTGGCGCGGACCTGCGGGCTGGTCAACCCGAGTGCTCGGAGCACCGCGATGTCGTGGCGGCGACGGTACACGGCGGTCGCGAGTGCGTGACCGATGGCACCGATAGCGAGGAGGGCCAAGAAGACGCCCATCAGCGTCGGCAGCGCCCGGACCGTGCGCAGGTTGATGACGTCGGACGGCGGAGAGTCCTGCTGGAAGCCGAACCCGGTGGCGGCGTTCGCCGCCTTGATACCGGCCGCCTTGGCGACACCGGGGCGGAACCGGACCAGGACCAGATGGAACTTGAAGAAGCCGCTCGGGTACAGCTGCTTGAACGCGCTGCCCGTCACCCAGGCGCCCTCGTCGTACGCGTTGTGGATGGCTGCGGGTACGAACGTGATGCCCGAAACCGTGAAGGGCAAGGTATGGGCGCCCTTGACCATCACCTTGTCCCCCACGTGGGCGTGCAGCAGCTCGGCCGTGTGCGGGCCCAACGCGATCTCGTTGTTCGAGCGGGGCTCGTGCCCTGTCAGGGAGACCGGGGTCACGCCGCCACCGAGTGGTGAGAGCTCGAACAGCGTGAGCGACTGGTCGGCGATGGTCACCGGCAGCAGTCGGGTGTCGTTCACACCGGCGACCTCCGGCAGGCTCGCGAGCTTGGCCAGCTTGGCCTTCTCCTTCGCCGCAGACACGAAATCGTGGCCGTTGAGGCCGAGGAACCCGCCGGCCTGCCAGGTCTGTCCGTACCGCTGCGGTGTGTTGACGGCGTCGTCGAGACCGGAGTGGAAGGTCGCCGCCGCGACCAGCCCCATGACACCTGCCACCGCACCCACCATGGCAGGGCGCGCCGGGACGGCCGTGCGCCCACGCCCGCTCTCCAGGGCCAGCCGGGTGCCCAGGGTCACCGGGACGGGCAGTCCCAGTCTCCGAGCCCAGGACGCCACCGTGGAGGTCGCGTACGAGCCGGTCGCCCCGCGACGCCCGAGGGAGCTGACCGCCGTCACGTACGCGATCAGGGACACCAGTATCAGCAGGAGAATGCCCCCCGACACGAGGACGAGCCAGTCGACATCGACTCCGGGGCTCGGCTCGACCTTCCTGCCGACGCCGATGGGGAAGAGCGGGGATGCTGCCACGGCACCGGCCACCGAGACAACAGCGGCGACTGCGGCCACGGCCACCGGACCGCCGACGGCCGCGAGCACGGTCTCACCTCGGGTGAGCCCCAGCGCTCGCAGGACGTCGAGGTCGGTCACCGCTGACGCCGTGTACCGAACGATGGCCTGGCCGACGATGAGCAATGCGGCAATGGCCGCGATGACCGCGAACAGCAGCAGCGAGTCTCGTTCGAAGGAGGTGGCGTTGGTGACCCGCTTGGCGCCCTGGACAAGGTCCGTCACGTCGATGTCATTGCGGCCCGTGACACGAGCGAGGTCCTTGATGAAGCCCGGCAGTGCAGCTTCGCCGCCATGCAGGCGCACCAGCGCGTTGGTGTAGCTGAACGGGCCCGGGATGACCATTGTGCGGTGGTACTTGTGGAAGAAGGCGTAGGACGTGAGGACGCCCGCTCCGTCCGATCCGGAGAATGCGAAGGTCCAGGGCACCCTGAGGACGCCGACGATGTGCAGGGGCTGGCTGGGTCCTTTCGCCGCGCTGGCGGGCGGTGGCGAGTCGGAATTGATGTGATGCAGCTGGTGGCGGGTGAACATCCTGGCCTCGAGGGTGTCGCCGACCGTCAGGTGGTACTTGTCCACGAACGGCTGAGTGACGGCGACCTCGTCCACCGCCGAGTTGTCGATCCTTCGTCCTTGCACGACCGCGCCTCGCTCGATCGAGACGTACCCAGCCGGATTCGAGTTGAGGAAGCCGATGTCGCCGGAATCGACCCCCTCGATGGCGAAGAGCCCGCTGACGGGGAACAGAGCCAATGCTTCGACCTCGGGGAGCGCCTTGACCGCCTTCCAGTCGAATCCGGGCGTGTTCGGCAAGACGATGGCGGTTGCCGGCAGGCCCACCGCGTTGAGCCGTGCCATGGCGCTCCCGTCGCGCCGAGCACCGGCGGTCACCGCGAGGACGAGTGCCCCGGACAACGACAGCAACAGGGTCAAGACGACGAGCGAGCGGGCCCGGCGACGCATGTCGAGGCGCAGCCATTCGAGGACCGCTCTCATCGAGCCAGCTCCGCCGTGTCGCTCTCGAGCCGGCCGTCCTGGAGCCGGATGACCCTCGACGCACCGGCCGCCACGTCGGCCGAGTGGGTGACCATCAATATCGTCTGACCGTCGCCGTGCAGGCGGCGGAAGAGCTCGAGCACCTCGTGGCCGCCGTCGGTGTCCAGGGCACCGGTCGGCTCGTCGGCAAGCAGGAGCGACGGGTCGTTGACGAGCGCCCTGGCGATCGCGAGCCGCTGCCGCTGCCCTCCGGAGAGTACGGCTGGGAGCGCCGATGCCTTGTCTGCGAGGCCGAGCAGGTCGAGCAGGTCGCGTGCGCGGGTCTCGGCCGCCCGCCGACGCATCCCGGCGATGACGGCCGGGAGGGCGATGTTGTCCAGCGCGCTGGTGCCGTCGATCAGGTTGAAGAACTGGAAGACGATGCCGATGTGGCGGCGCCGGAATCGCGCCAGCCAGTTCTCGTCGCGGCCGGTCACCGTCTCGCCGGCGACGGTGATCGTCCCCTCGTCCACGATGTCGAGACCTGCGACGACGTTGAGCAGGGTGGACTTTCCGCACCCCGATGGACCCATGACCGCCGCGAACTCACCCGACGCGAGATCGAGGTCGAGACCGCGCAGGGCACGAACCGGCGCGACCTCGGCCTGGAAGGTCTTGCGCACGCCTCGCACGGTCAGCAGCGGCTCCGTCATGGCGCGACACTCCTCGGCGTCGGTTGCGGCCCGGTCAGGCGGAACGCGTTCACGGTTGACGCGCGGCCTTTGACGTGCTGTTCGCCGATCGGCTCGAACCTCCACTGGGGAGCCTGCTCGACGGTGGCCCCGTTGGCGACGGTCGAGCCTGCGGGCCGGGCGAGGTCCTGCAACCGCTGCGCCAGGTTGACCGTGTCGCCGACCAGCGTGTACTCGATCCGCTCCTCGCTGCCGAGCATGGCCGCAGCCACGTCTC
>JAWWPH010000484.1:0-5579 GCA_033850875.1 Nocardioidaceae bacterium
CCCGGCGCCGTGAGCTGCTGCTCCCGATGCTGGCCGCCTTCCTGGACTGACTGCGCCGTGAACTCGCCGACAAGGAAGCAAGCCCCAACCGCGAACGGCTGCGCTGTCCGCAACTGAGCGCACTGAACCCTTGACGCGTCGCGATGTTAGCGTTAACGATAGGGAGACCGCAGCGGAGAGTGAACGAGCGCAGACCGAGTTGCCATGGTCCCGGGTCGGCCGCGAGAAGCCAGGGCTGACAATGCTCTCGGTGGGACGGCCTTGCAGCAACCGGGCTATCGGCGGTGCTCCACCGCTGATGTGAGCGCTAACAGGCAAACGCTCTCTCGCGACCGACAGGACAAGGAGTGTCATGCACAGATTCCTGACCGGACGCAGGTCAACGCGAGCCTCGCGCGCTCGATCCCAGGTCTTCGGGGTCGGCGTCGCGCTGGTGACGCTGGCCGCGGCTGGTGTCGCCATGCCGGCATCCGAGGCGGCCTCTAACCCGCAAAGGGGGACCTCGCCAGGGGCCGCCAAGGTGGCTCGCGCAACCGCCACGATCACCAGGGATGTGTTCGGGACCACCGCCGGAGGTACCCGGGTCTACCGTTACACGCTCACGAACACCCAGGGCATGCGAGTCCGGATCCTGACCTACGGCGGCATCGTCCAGTCGATGTCGGTGCCGGACCGCGACGGCAAGTTCCGCGACGTCGTCCTCGGGCTGTCCACGCTCAAGCAGTACGAGGCGGAGAGTCCGTACTTCGGTGCCATCATCGGCCGGTACGCCAACCGGATCGCCAAAGGCACGTTCACTCTCGACGGGAAGACGTACCACCTGCCCATCAACAACGCGCCGAACAGCCTGCACGGCGGTACCCGGGGCTTCGACAAGCGCGTCTGGGCGGCGACTCCCGCGACCACCAACGGCGTGGTCAGCCTGACGCTGCGCCGGGTGAGCCCGGACGGCGAGATGGGCTACCCGGGGACGATGCACGTGCAGGTCACCTACACGCTCACGAACTCCAACGGCCTGCGCATGGACTACCGGGCGACGACCGACAAGGACACGATCATCAACCTGACCAACCACACGTACTTCAACCTCGCCGGTGAGGGCTCCGGCACGGTGTACGACCAGCGGGTGATGATCAACGCGGACCGCTACACGCCGATCGACTCGACTCTGATCCCGACCGGCCGGAAGGCCCCGGTGGCCGGGACTCCGTTCGACTTCACGAAATCGAAGCCGATCGGGAGGGACATCCGTGACGGCGTGCAGCAGATCGTCTTCGCCAACGGCTACGACCACAACTGGATCCTGAACAAGACCGGCGGTCACGGGTCGCTCAAGCTCGCCTCACGGGCGTTCGACCCCGCCAGCGGTCGCGTCCTGCGGGTGCTCACCGACCAGCCGGGTGTCCAGTTCTACACCGGCAACTTCCTGGACGGGTCCATCGTGGGCATCGGCGGCAAGACGTACCGGCAAGGTGACGCGTTCACCATGGAGACCCAGCACTTCCCGGACTCGCCGAACCATGCCAACTTCCCCACGACGGTCCTTCACCCTGGACAGGTCTTCACGTCGTCCACGGTCTACCAGTTCTCCACCCGGTAGCCCCTCGACCCCCTGAGGCTCGCCCTCACGACGCGGTTGCGTCGTGAGGGCGATGCCTTGTCTCGGGACGGGACGGCTGTCGTGTCCGGCACCGGACGGATGAGAGGCTACGGCGTGCGCCTTCTCCAGTGGCTCGGCGAGCGCGACCGTGGCTTCACTGCGCTGCGTCGCGCCGGGCGTGCGGCGATCGTGATGCCGGCCCTGTTCGCGGTCGGTGGACAGGTCATCGCCAACCCAACGGTCGCTACCTTCGCCGCATTCGGGTCCTTCGCGATGCTGCTCCTGGTCGGGTTCAGCGGCCCGATGGGCGATCGGCTCAAGGCCCAACTGTCGCTCGGCCTGGTCGGCGGCGCCTTCGTCGCCCTCGGGACCCTGGCGTCCGCGACCTGGTGGCTCGCCGCGGCATCGATGACGTGTGTCGCGTTCCTGGTGCTCTTCCTCGGCGTGGTCAGCTCCGAGCTGGCTAACGCCGCACCGGGGCTGCTGCTGGCGTTCATCCTGCCGGTGTCTCTGGGAGGGTCCGCCTCCACCATCCCGGACCGCCTGGCGGGGTGGGGACTCGCCACGGCAGCGGCCCTGTTGGCCGTCGCGTGGCTGTGGCCGGCCCCGACCCGTGAGCCGCTGAGAGGCCCGGCGACCGCGGCCTGCCGGGCCCTCGCGGCTCGGCTGCGCTCCGATGCCGCGTACATGCTCGGCGGACCCGGTGCTCCGACGGAGGCCGAGCACGACCGGGTGGTCGCGGCGGAGCAGGCCGCCGTGGCCGCGCTGCATGCCGTCTTCCTCGCCACTGCGTACCGGCCGACCGGCCTGAGCACGGCCACCCGAACGGTGGTACGGCTCGTCGACGAGCTCGAGTGGCTCAGTCTGGTGCTCCAGTCCGGTCACCGCCCGAAGCCCGCAACCGTCCAGCCGGCGATCTGTCGGGTTCGGGCGGTAGCGGCCACGGTACTCGAGCTCGGAGCCGACGTGCTCTCGGTCACGGGCGGTCGGCCGGATCGCCTTCACGAAGCGCTGGCCGAGCTGAGTGACGCCGTGTCGTCGATGGAGCATGACGCCGCTGCCGAGACCTCGGCGGTCGGGGCGAACCGAGAGGTGAACCGTCCCGGCCCTACCAACGGCATCGAGACTGTCATCACTGCGCTCGACCCGACGTTTCGCGCCCTCGAACTCAGCTATGCCGTCGCCCAGGTGGCGCGCAACATCGAACTCACAGCAACGGCTGAGCGGCGCAGTTGGCTCGACAAGCTGCTGGGACGTCAGCCCCGCGGGCTGAGCGGCAGCCTCTCAGCGGCACAGGCGCGGGCCGCGACGCACCTGCGGCTCACGTCGGTCTGGATGCACAACAGCGCTCGAGGTGCGACCGGTCTCGGCCTGGCCGTCCTCGTGGCCCAGCTGTCAGGCGTCCAGCACTCCTTCTGGGTGGTGCTCGGCGCGCTGTCTGTGCTCCGGTCCAACGCTCTGAGTACGGGCCAGAGCGCCGCTCGAGCACTTGCCGGCACGGTGGTCGGATCCGTGATCGGAGCCGCTCTCGTCGTCCCTGTCGGGTCCAACACGGCCGTGCTGTGGTTCTTGCTGCCACCCGCGATCCTGTGTGCCGGAGTACTGCCGGCGGCGATCTCGTTCGCTGCCGGGCAGGCGGCGTTCACGGTGACGCTCGTGATCGTGTTCAACATCGTGACGCCGGCAGGCTGGGAGGTCGGGTTGGTGCGGATCGAGGACGTCGCCCTCGGTTGTGCCGTGAGCCTGGTCGTCGGACTGCTCTTCTGGCCGCGAGGAGCGACGGCGGCGTTGGGCCGTACCCTCGCCGATGCCTATCGCGCCGGCTCGCAGTACCTTGCCCGGACGGTGGAGTACGGGCTGGTGCGGTGTAGCGCGGACCCGCCAACCGCCATGGCCGCACGCCCGCCGGTGGACGAGGCGGCGCGGGCCGCCGCAGCAGCACGCCGCCTCGACGACGCCTACCGCAGCTACCTCGCCGAACGCGGCACGAAGCCGGCGTCGCTGGCGGAGATGACCAGGCTGGTGAACGGTGTGGTATCCCTGCGCCTCGCCGCCGACGCCGTGCTGGATCTGTGGCGGCGTGACGACGACCCGACCGGAACCGCTCGCGCGTCTGCGCGGACGGAACTGCTCTCCAGTACGCGGCGCCTGGTCGACTGGTACGACGCCCTCGCGGCCGGCCTCACCGGTGCACACCCCCTGCCGCAACCGCTGGCCCGCGACGAGCTGGCCACCGCGCGGCTGGTCGATGCCCTGCGTGAGGACCTGGTTCGCACCGACGGCCGCACGAGGGACACGGCGGCACGGATGATCTGGACCGGCGACTACCTCGACGCGCTTCGGCAGACCTCGGGACCGCTCACCGACGTCCCGGACGTGCTGACCGGCTCAGCGGTCGCGAGCTGACGAGCCGATGCCCGGTCAGGATCCGTCAGAGCTCGGTGCGTCGTCGAATGGGAGCCGTGGCGTCGACGTCGTCCCGTTTCGCACCGCGTTGCGTACCTGGTTCGCGATCTCACTGCAGACCTTCGGCGGGCCGGCCGGGCAGATCGCCGTCATGCAGCGCACGCTCGTCGACGAGAAACGCTGGATCGGTCAGCAGCGGTTCCTCCACGCGCTCAGCTTCTGTACCTTGCTGCCGGGCCCGGAGGCCCAGCAGCTCGCCATCTACATCGGCTGGCTGCTCAACGGCGTCCGCGGCGGGCTCGCCGCCGGCATTCTCTTCGTCCTTCCGGGCGTGGTGGCCCTGCTGGGCCTGTCCGCGATCTATGTGAGCTCGGGGAGCTCCGAGGCCGTCACGGCGCTGTTCACCGGGCTGGGCGCGGCGGTGCTCGCGATCGTCGTACAGGCTGTCGCCCGGCTCGGCGGACGTGCCCTCGGGCACCCGGCACTCGTGGCTCTCGCGGTGGGCGCCTTCGCGGCCCTGGCGCTGTTCGGGGTGGGTTTCCCCGCCGTGATAGCGGTGGCGGCCGTGGTGGGCTGGGCGCTCGGGCGATGGGCGCCGAATAGCGTCCGGAGGACAAGGCACGCCGCGACCAGCGACGACGGCCCGCCGCCGCTGATACCCGACGACGCCCTCCACGCGGAGCGTCCCAGCAGGCGGCACGCCACGAGGATCCTGGCTGTCGGCCTCGTCGCGTGGGGAGTCCCGGTGGCCCTGACGCTGGCGCTGACCGGAAGGCACAGCGTGTTCAGTGAGCAGTCCCTGTTCTTCTCGGGCGCCGCATTGGTGACCTTCGGCGGGGCGTACGCCGTGCTGGCCTACGTGGCGCAGAAGGCCGTCGAGGTGTACGGATGGCTGGGACCTGGTGACATGGTGCGTGGGCTCGCGCTTGCCGAGACCACGCCAGGGCCGCTCATCATGGTGGTGCAGTTCGTGGCCTTTGTCGGTGCCTACCGCGACCCCGGGACGCTGGATCCGTGGGTCGCGGCCGTTCTCGCGGCCCTGCTGACGACGTGGGTGACGTTCGTGCCGTGCTTCGTCTTCATCTTCCTCGGGGCGCCGTACGTCGAGCGGCTTCGAGGCAACGCGACCATCTCCGCGGCGCTGACAGGGATCACCGCTGCGGTCGTGGGCGTCATCGCCAACCTGGCGCTGTACTTCGCACTCCACACCCTGTTCAGTGCCACGCACGCGTGGGATCGGGGGCCGGTACGGCTCACGCTGCCCGAGCTCGGCTCGCTCCGGCCGGTACCGCTGGTGATCGCCGCCGTCGCTGCGGTGCTCATCTTCCGGCTGCGCTGGTCGGTGTTGCGTACCCTCGCCGTGTGCGCCGCTCTCGGGCTGCTCTCCGCCTTCACCCCCCTGGGCCCCGGCTGACTCCTCCCGCCCCGGTCGTCGCCGAGCGGGCAGGAATGTCGGGTCGAGCGGGCAGGAATGTCGGGTCGAGCGGGCAGGAATGTCGGGTCGAGCGGGCAGGAATGCTCGGTCGAGCGGGCGGGAATGTCGGGTCGAGCGGGCGGAAATGCTAGGTCGAGC
>JAWWPH010000585.1:0-3021 GCA_033850875.1 Nocardioidaceae bacterium
TTTCCCGGTCAGCGCGAGCGAATTTCTGTGCTAGGAGCACTTCCTCGGCACCGCTGGTTTGTGGCGCGCCATCAGTGCCCGTGGTTATGTCTCGCTGGTTCGCGTCGAGATCGCGGGTGTTGGCTCCTTGGTCGCGGAGGTCGGCCGCAGCAACGATGCCGTGGGCATCAGCTTCCCACCGGACCCATGCCGCTTCCCGCGCGTTGGCCACAGCGTCGCGCTGGTCGGCGATTCGGTCCCGCGCGTCGCCCACCGCGTCGCGCTGGTCTCCCTTTGCATCCCGACCGTCGTTGTCAGACTTCACTCGATGATCCCTTGACCCGGAATTGGATGGGGGAGCGGCCGCTGGTTCATCCGCGTCCCGAAGCAGTACATACGGTAGCCGCTCGGGAACGCTGGGTGTGCGGTTCGGTGAGGATCCAGTCGGTTTCTCAACCCCAGGGAGCACAGACTGCGGCCGCCCGACGAGGGGGCATGCGTGCTGCTGTGCATGTTCCACGTCGACCCACCCGTCTCCGCGCTGCAGGGTCGCGTGCTGAGTCGACCTGCGGCGCCCGTGCCTTGCGCAGTGCCTGCATATCGGCCAAGCGGCCCATTCCCAGATCCTCACAGAGGGTCATTCGCTTAGTGCCAGCGTGCCTCGCGGGCGTGGGCGACGACCTCGAGCTGCTCACGGCGATACAGGCCGACGCCGTCAACGTGCATCGAACGGGCTGAAGACCGCAAGCTGGTTCAGGCGTTTGGGTGAGACGTGGATGAGAAAGCTTCGCTGTTGTCGAGCGGCAACTTACAGTGTTACTCTCACCGACGAGCGGAGGCGCCAATGCGCGGAATTAGGGTGTGACGCCATGAGTGACGCGGACCGCGACAAGCCGACGGACGAGGGTTCGGTAGCCCCTCGAAACGCTGCGCCTTCCGACCGTGACGTTGCAGTCAACCACATCCTTGACGACGCCGACTACCGGGACGAAGCCGCCGCTCAACGCGACTCAAGGGCCCATCGCCGCGACATGGCCGCGAATCTGCGCTCCTTCGTCAAGGGCCCCACTGATGCGGAAGCGTTCGAGGACCGGGCAAGCGCAAGGCGGGATCGGCGGGATGCCAGCGCAGACCGGGCAGCGGCCAAGGCGGATCGCCGTGCGCTTGCCGAAAGCCGGCTGACCGACGACGAGGATGCGCAGGCCGATTAGACCCGACCGTTACCGGGGCTCAGGTCGTGGGGTCGGCGTTAGCGCCTTTCTGCTTGCTGTTTTCTATCTCTCGCGACTCGGCTGCATGGTCGCGTGCGCTGGCGGCCTGTAACCGTTCGACGGCGCTCGTAATACGTTGATCTGTTGCGTCTTCGCGTTCGTTGGGGTCGAGCGGGATGTTGCCTAGTGTGTGACGGTCGCGTTTAGAGGCGGCTCGGTCGTCTTGGGAGTGTTGCCGGTCCTGAGCTGCACGTGTGCGGGCTTCGAAGGCATCGGCGTCGTCGACGTTGTCGAGGAATGCCCGCAGGTTCGCGTCATTGTCCCGCCGGTTGGCGGCGAAGTCTCGGTCGTCCGCGCGTACGTCTCGCTCGTCTGCTGCAGCGAAGACCGCGTCGGTGTCGACCTCCTTGTCGGTCGCCGCTGCGTCGCGGGCATCAGCCTCGACGTCGCGGGCGTCGGCGACCCGGTCGCGCTCTTCGGCGGCCCTGCTGCGCCTCTCGTACTCGTTAGGCTCGGCCACGGTCCCTCCCTATGTTGCGAGACCGACGATAGGCGTCCTCGGCTTCCTGGGCCTTGCGGCCGAAGAGGTCGGCCAAATGCGGGTCGGTGCCGCGGTTGTCTGCAGCCTTGTACCAGTCGCCCAGCGTGCGCACATGTTCTGCCAGCAACTCGTTTTGATCTGCCTCTGCCAACTCATCCTCGCCCACTGCACCCTCCCCCATCGCACGTTCCCCTCGTCGATTAGGTAACAGCGTAAACCGCACCGGTGCTGTATTGAGCCGCTTCTTCCCGACAAGGTCGCGGAGCACCGTCACGCACCGTCGCAACCTGCGCCAGCACCGACGAGCCTCACGCATTGTGCGGGAGGTGCGCGAATCGGGTGAAAAGCCTTGCGCTGACGTAGTGCCTTCCCCGCTACTTGCAACCATGAGGTCGCACTTCCGGTGCAGCAGTAGCGACAAGCGGGAAGCTGCCCAGGACGCGCTTATCGCACATGGCTACGACGACGTCTTCTGCGCAGACACCAGTGAACGAAGAACACTCGTCGTCATCCACCCCGACGTCTACGCCGGTCGCGTGGACTACATCGTTCTCAAAGTGGACCCGCCTGCCCTACTGACCGGTCGGACGTACACAGACTGATTAACGCTGCAGCATGCGACTGCTCGATCCTCCGAAGCCCGTCGTCGTCCGACGCGACGGGCAGTGGCACGACGGAGAGTTGCAGGCCTGGCGACGCGACAACGACGGTTGGCTCGGTTATGTCCGGTACGCCGTCTCTCCGGGGCTGCGCCATCTGGAATGGGTAGACGCCGAGCGGGTGCGCCCCGCATAGCTTGCACCTCCGAGCACGGCCCGACGCTACCGACGTGGCGGGCTAACACAGCCGCCCTGGCAGCCGCAGTCGCCGGCACGATATGCGGCGTCATGCGTCGCCCATGCGCTTCGCGCGAATTCGGGCGACGCAACGTCACCTCCGGACCAGTCAACTTGGTCGGGGAGCCTGGCGTCGCGGAACCGATCAATCGTCACCGGCTGCCGCTGTGCGACGGCGATCGCTAGCCGCCCCAGCACGAGGGCGAAGACGGTGCCGAGCGCGATCATGCGGCATCCTAACCGCGCGTGTTGCCCTTGCTCATCGGCCAGTCGGCCCATTCCGTCGCTGAAACCGCGCCATATCTAGTTCAGCCATCCGCCGATGGAAGGTCTCGGGACCGCAGGTAGGCGTCTTGGGCTTCCTGGGCCTTCACGCGGAAGAGGTCGGTCAGTACGGGTCGGTCGTGCTGTTGTCTGCAGCTCGAACCAGTCGGTGAGCTTGCGCACGTGTTCA
>JAWWPH010000497.1:0-4413 GCA_033850875.1 Nocardioidaceae bacterium
CGCGGCGCTGGACGGCTACCCGTACCTCCATGCCGCGCGGGCCGACTGCCTGCGGCGGCTGGGGCGGCCCGACGAGGCGCGCGATGCGTACCGGGTCGCGGCCCGGTACGCCCGCAACGACGCCGAGCGGGCCTTCTTCCTCACCGCCTCCTGACCCCGCCCCCCGTCGAGCGGCCAGGAATGTCCCGTCGAGCGGGCAGAAATGTCCGGTCCAGCGGGCAAGAATGCCCCGTGGAGCGGGCAAGGATGTCCGGTCGAGCGGGCAGGAATGTCCGGTCGAGCGGGCAGAAATGTTCCTTCGGGCGCGTATGCCCGCAGCCGCTACAAGGGCGTGTGGTCCGGGGGTACCGCCTCCGTGCCCGACGTCGGCCCCGGCGGGGTGCCGTCGCCGAACGGGCGACCGCCCAGCTCCTCGCGTCCGTGCGGCTCGAGCCAGTTGGAGAGGTCGGGGCCTCTGGGGACGATCTGCGTCGGGTTGATGTCGGCGTGGACGATGTAGTAGTGCTGCTTGATCTGCACGAAATCCGTCGTGTCACCGAAGCCAGGCGTCTGGAACAGGTCCCGCGCGTACGCCCACAGCACCGGCATCTCGCTGAGCTTCTGGCGGTTGCACTTGAAGTGGCCGTGGTACACGGCGTCGAACCGGGCGAGAGTGGTGAACAGCCTGACGTCCGCCTCGGTGATCGTGTCGCCTACCAGGTACCGCGACGTGCTGAGCCGGTCGCTCAGCCAGTCCATCCGCGCGAACAACCGGTCGTACGCCCGCTCGTACGCCGTCTGTGATCCGGCGAACCCGCAGCGGTACACGCCGTTGTTGACGTCGCGGAAGACGAGCTGCGCGACCTCGTCGATCTGGGCCCGCAGCGGCTCCGGGTACAGGTCCGGCGCGCCGTCGCGGTGGTACCGGCGCCACTGTGTCGACAGGTCCAGGGTGATCTGCGGGTAGTCGTTCGTCACGACCTGCCCCGTCGGGATGTCGACGATGGCGGGGACCGTGATTCCGCGCTCGTAGCCGGGGAACCTCGCGAAGTACGCATCTTGCAACCGCTTGATGCCGAGCACCGGGTCGACGCCGTCAGGGTCGAGATCGAAGGTCCAGCTCCGCTTGTCGTGGGTCGGCCCGCACAGCCCCATCGAGATCACGTCCTCGAGGCCGAGCAGCCGCCGGACGATGATCGCGCGATTGGCCCACGGGCAAGCACGCGCCGCGACGAGCCGGTAACGCCCCGGCTCGACGGGGTAGCCGTCCTGCGCGTCGAGGGTGATGCGCGTCTTGATGTAGTTCGTGTCGCGCTTGAAGTCCTCGCCCTGCTTGACGTACGCGCTCTCGGTGGGCTGGTCGTCGGTGTCCTGCGCGTTCATGTGTCCCGTCCTGCTCGGAGCTGTCGTGGGATGGGGCTTCGCCGCGTCGGTGGTGTGGTTACGGGGCATCTACCACGGGTGCGCCGGCCAGCCGCCCTTACGCGCTCAAGCCTAAGCCGTGCGCCCGATGCTCGCCGCGATGGAGCTGATCTCGGCAGGGCCTACTCGGCAGCAGCCGCCGACCAGCCGTGCGCCACGCGCTACCCAGTCCTCGACCTGTCCCTCTGCGAAGGTGGCCGAGCCTGTCCATGCTCGCTGGGTGGCATCCCAGCCCTCACCGCTGTTGGGGTACACGACCACGGGCTTGCCGCTGGCGCCTGCGGCGGAGGTGACCAGCTCCGCGACGTCGGCGGGAGCGGTGCAGTTCACCCCGACCGCGATGACCTCGGCCACGTCGCGCGCCATGGTGAACGCCTCGCTCGCCGGCTCACCGGCCCGGGTACGGTCCCCGTCACAGGTGAGCGAGAGCCAGCAGGTCGTCCCGGTCCCGTCGATCTCGGCGAGCAGGGCTTCCACCTCTGCCAGGCATGGAACCGTCTCGAGCGCAAGGAGGTCGGCGCCGGCATCGGCGAGAACGGCCAGTCGAGGCGCGTGCCAGCGGCGAAGCTCGTCGACCGAAAGCCCATAGGTGCCCCTGTACTCGGAGCCGTCGGCTCTCGCCGCGCCGTACGGCCCGATCGATGCAGCGACCCAGCGCGGGGACTCGTCGGCCACCTCGTCGCGCGCACGCTCCGCGAGCTGCACGCTGCGGCGCAGCAGGGCCTGTGTCTGCGCGCGATCGATGCCCAGGGCGTCGAACTCCTCGAACGAGGCCTGGTACGACGAGGTGATCGCGACGCGTGCGCCCGCCTCGAAGTAGCGACGGTGCGCCTCGACGATCGCCGCAGGGTCGTCGAGCAGCAGCCTGGCGGACCACAGCGAAGAGGACAGGTCGTGGCCCTGGGCCTCGAGCTGGGTCGCCAGGCCACCGTCCAGGACGACCGGCCCCACGGTCAGCGCCTCGGCCAGTCCCCGCTTCATGGCGACAACGGCCGGTCGTCGTGGGCGGCACGAGTCTGCCGGATCTGGCTCCGCAGCCACAGCAGGCCGCAGATCGGCAGCACGGCCGGCACGAACCCGTACCCGATGCCGTAGTCGGACCAGACGGTGGCGTCGGGAAACCAGACCGGCTTGACGAGGCTCAGCGTGCCGACGACGAGTACACCTGAGAGCTCGAACCACAGCAGCACGCTCGCCAGCGCCGTCTGGCCCCTCGCTGCCCGGGCGATGGCGTACCACCCGGCGGCGTAGGTGCACGCGGCCGCGGCGGACAGGCCGTAGGCGAGCGGCGCCTCGCTCGCCTGCGTCGCCAGCTGTACGCCGCTGCGGGCGCCGGCAGCCAGCGTGAACAGCGCGTACACCGCGATCAGGACGCGGTGCGGTCCCGTTCGGGGGGCCGTCGGGACGGTCGGCGTGGCCTCCTGGGGGCGCGTCGTCCGGTCAGGCCTGTCCGGACCAGGTCATCTCGACTCGGATCGCGATGACCACCAGCGCCAGGCAGGCCACGCCGACGACGGCCGTCGACCAGTGGCTGCGGTCGTCAGCCAGCGTCGCCACCATGACGGGGAGCAGCCCGACGGATGTCAGGAGGTACGCGACGTGGGTGACGCCGGGGTACGGGTGCGCCCCGGAGACCATCGCGCCGACTCCTAACATGGCCCGGACGACCAGTGCCCCCTCGAGGACCAGGACGAGCTTGTCCAGCAGTGTTGACCGGGGGCGCCTGAGTGCGAAGCCGATCGCGGCCACGAGCGCCACGCATCCCGCGTAGATCGCGATCGCGACGGAGAGCCCGTCGATGGTGACCTCCTTCGTGTAAGGCGTCGAGCGGCTGCTTTGCGGCTACTCGAACCGGTTCAGGGTCGCGGGAGGGACGTTCACGAGGTCCGTCCAGTCGTCGCCGAGCGGCCTGATGCCGTCACAACTGCATGCCTGAAGCGTAGGTCGGCGCGTGTCCTGTCCTCGCGGCGGCTGCCGGTCTGGACATGTGGGCGGACTCACGCCTCGAACCGGCGTTCTGAGTGGAGGTCCGGAGTGAGGACCCGTAGCCTGGAAGTGATGGCCCGGAAGCGGCCGTGACACGACGACGAGGGCGGACGGCTCGAGCCGCCACCCAATCTGCAGGAGAGGATGTATGTCGCCCGACCAACGCATGGCCGAAGGCGCGAGCACTCGGTCTACGGAGGTGGCGGAGGACGACGTCGCGCCAGAGCGTCAGCGCCTGGAATTGAGCATCCCGCAGTTGCTCGCCGGAGCGCTCGCTGCGGCGTCCGCCGCTGTGGCGGCCTCCTGGCTGGGCGTTGCAGGCACCGTCACCGGTGCGGTCGTGGCCAGCATCGTGGTGTCGGTGAGCTCGGCCCTGTACAAGCACAGCCTCGAGCGGAGCTCGCAGGTGATCCGCGAGACGCTTCCCGTACTTCCCGTGCTCCCCGACCGGTACCGCAACGCGCACAGCGCGTCGTCGACCGAGACCACCATGATCGAGCCGACCCCGCGTCCGAAGCGAGCACGTGGCTCGTCCCCTGCCAACGCGCGGAAGATCCGCTGGGGCGTGGTGGCGGTCTCGTCTCTGCTGACCCTGGTCGTCGGGTTCGGCATCCTCACTGCAGTGGAGGCCGTGATCGGCCGGTCCGTTGAGCAGCTCACCGGACATGACCAGGGCGGTGGCACCACCGTCAGCCGGATCTTCCACCACGGGAGCTCCAAGTCCGGGAACGACACCAAGCCGAATACCCCGGCGCACACGACCAGTACCGGCGGCCCCTCCACCGCTCCGGCGACCACCGCTCCCACCACGCAGCCGCCGACCACAGAGCCGCCGACCACGGCGCCGCCCTCGACCACCGCGCCACCCTCGACCGCTCCGGAGACGACCCAGCCGCCGGCCACGCAGCCCCCGGCATCCTCCGGCGGCCCCAGCTGAGGCAAAGCCCCGACCGGTCGAGTGGGCAGGAATGTCTCGTCGAGCGGGCGGGAATGTGCGGTCGAGTGGGCGGAAACATCCGGTCGAGC
>JAWWPH010000509.1:0-6869 GCA_033850875.1 Nocardioidaceae bacterium
CCCTCATCGGTGAACACGTGATGTCGGCCGCGTCTCTGTCTCTGTGCGCTTCTCCCTTCGAGGGGGGAGCGCTCGAGGAGCGTCCGGGCCGAGGGCGTGATCCCGGCGCCGTCGAGGCGGTGCTGGAGCGCATCGGCCGCGATCGCGATCGCGTTCGTGCGGTCAGACTGTGTCGTCCCAGGTGAGACGGGGTAGGGCGGGCGGGGCTTGAATCCGGGGCCGAGGATTATGAGGCCCGGCTCGCGCAGCTGCGCTCGTAGGCTGTGCTGGTGCCAGAGACCGTCGCCTGTCGTCTTGTCGATCCGATGTCCGACGCGGTCGCCGAGCTGGCGAGCTTGTTCGAGCTGTACCGGATCCACTACGGCCAGTCGCCTGCTCCGGCCGCGACACGGGCGTGGGTCGGCGAGATCGCCAGATCCGGCGAGCTCGAGTTCTACGGCGCTTACCACGGTCCGCGGATGGTCGGATTCGCAGCCATTCACCAGGTCCCGGCATCTCTTGCGCTGGGTCGGTTCTGGCAGCTACGCGACCTGTTCGCCGACGCCGCGGTGCGTCGCCAAGGCATCGCCCGTGGGCTGGTGGAAACCATCAAACAGGCCGCCGGCGATGCCGGTGCTCTGCGGCTGTCTTTGCAAACCGAACCGGACAATGCCGCGGCACTCGCGCTGTACCGCCAGTGCGGTTTCACGATCAACGCCGACCTCGTGACGCTGAGCCTCAACATCGCCAGGTAGCGATCGGCGTACGCGCGTTCTGAGTTGCCTCCGGTCGACGCCCGGACCAGTCGAGCAGTCAGCCCTGCAGCGAAGCATGGGTTGGCAGCGTGCCGCTGGCCGCCACGGGGGTTACCTAGGTAACATGGTCCCATGACAGCGCAGACGGAGCGGGTGCAGCTCGGGGTGCGAATGGAGAAGAGACTCGTCAAAGTCCTCAAGGGACTCGCAGAGTTCAACGATGAGACGCTCGGCGAACTGCTCGAGCGTATTGTTCTGCACTCGTTCGACCCGGTGCTCGGCGACGAAGGCGAGTCCTGCGCAAGCCCGCACAGCCAGCGACAACTCGCCGCGGTGGAGACACTCAGGGCTATGTACGGGGTGTCGAGTGACCCGCATACCGCTCGGTCGTTTGATCGCGACGCAAGTCAGAATCCGTCCGACGTCGAGGCGGATGTTCGCGGCACATTCACCTAGGCACGAAGCTGACCGTTCCGTTGGCGGCTCGCCGCGACGCCGCCGGCTGCCGGATGACCAAGCGTGATGTGAATGCAGGCTGGGGTGGCTGGTGGCAGCCGAAGGTCCGGCACATTCGCGAGCCCGCTGGTCAGAGCTCGATAGCCAAGAATCGGCGCAATGCGTCGGCACCCGTGACGGCGACGTCGGTGTCTGGTCGCACGTAGGTGGCCGGGGTAACGAGTACACGCTGTTCCTGGGCGCCAACCTTGCCCTGTGTCGTGCGCTGCACGATCCGGCGCTGCCCATTCTCGGCATATCCCGTCTTATGGCTCACCGCTGCGGAGGCGTGGTTTCCGACGATGTAGCCCGACTCGCACTCCAGAGCGCCGAGCTCGTCGAACGCGAATCCGACCACGAGTTGTCGCATCAGGGTCCCGGTGCCTCTCCCGTGGTGCGCTCGTCCGAGCCACGAGCCGGTCTCGATGTGGCGGGCTTGCGCGAAGTCTCGTGCGTGCAGGTCCTGCATGCCGACAAGTTCGCCGTCGCGACGTACGGTCAGCGCCAGGCGCCAATTGTCGGGCGAGAACTGGGCTCGCTGTGTCCACCACCAGGCCAGCGAGGTGGCCGGGAATCTGTCGGGGGACCCCGGTCCGAATGGCTGTTGGTGCCAGGACTGCAGGAACGGCATGGGCTGGTCGGGCGCCTGAATGCCGCCTCCAACCAGCTGGACAAGCTCGGGGAGATCGTCGTCGCGCAGGACCGCCAGCTCGACCGAACCGCTGGCAATCCGTAGCGAGAAGGGGGGAAAGATGTCCTCTAGCGCGAGCACGCTTGATTCTCTCCCTCCAAGAGCTCCCGATGACAACGACTTTCACAGGCGTAGACGGACCGATTCCGGCGGTGGGTGAAGGCTCGGGCTTCCAGGACAGGCTTGTCGATGCCGGCGCCTCTTCCCGTAGTCGTTCGTCGCCCTGGGCGCCAAGCTCGCCACTCCCACCCGCACGGAGGAAGAATGCGACGTCGCGCACCCATCCGCCCCTGCGCCCTTGATGTGCCTTCGCCGGTGATGGCACGATCAGCCGCGTGACCGCGAATCCTGCACAGACGATTTCGTATCCGTCTGCCGTCCTCCGCGCGCGCCGCGGAGCACCGCAACCACTGCCACCTCACGTCATCGTGCTCTTCGGAGCTACCGGTGACTTGGCGCGGCGCAAGCTGCTGCCCGGGCTGGCGCACCTGACGTTGTCGGAGCTCACCCCGAACATCGAGGTGGTCGGCACCTCCCTCGAGGAGCTGACCGAGGAGGGGTTCCGCTCGTTCGCCGAGACCGCTCTCAAGGAGTTCCACCACCGCAAGCTCACCCCAGAGCAGTGGGAGGCCTTCGCCGAAAAGCTGACCTACGTGCCCCAGGGGGCGGGAGCCGCCGGTCTCGCCGCGACGGTGAAGACGGCCGAAGCCAAGCTCGGCGAGGGAGTACGGCGGTTGCACTACATGAGCGTCCCGCCCAAGGCAGCACCGGCGGTGATCGGCATGCTGAAGGAAGCCGACCTAGTAGACCGGTCACGCGTTGTGATGGAGAAGCCTTTCGGCACCGATCTGGCCAGTGCCATCGACCTCAACGACCAGGTGCACGAGACCTTCCACGAGCGGGACGTCTTCCGGATCGACCACTTCCTCGGCAAGGAAGCCGCCCAGAACATTCTGGCCTTCCGCTTCGCCAACGGGCTGTTCGAGCCGATCTGGAACCGCAACTTCATTGATCACGTGCAGATCGACATACCGGAGAAGCTCGGTCTGGATCGGCGGGCGGGGTTCTACGAGGCCACCGGCGCCTATAAGGACATGGTGGTCACGCACCTGTTCCAGGTGCTCGCATTCGTCGCCATGGAGCCGCCGACTGCGCTCGAACCCCGTGCGATCAGCGAGGAGAAGAACAAGGTATTCCGGTCGCTGCTGCCGATCGACCCCGAGCACGTGGTGCGCGGACAGTACAGCGGCTACCGCGAAGAGGAGGGAGTCGCGCCGGACTCGGACACCGAGACGTTCGTCGCCTTGCGGTGCGGGCTCGACAACTGGCGATGGGCCGGCGTGCCGTTCTATCTGCGCACCGGCAAACGCATGGCCGAGGGCCAGCGGATCATATCCATCGCCTTCAGGGAGGCACCGAAGAGCATGTTCCCGCCAGGCTCGGGAGTCGCCTCCAACGGTCCTGACCACCTCACCTTCGACCTCGCCGACGAGTCCCGGGTGTCACTGTCGTTCTACGGCAAGCGGCCGGGTCCGGGGATGAGGCTGGAGAAGCTGAGTATGCAGTTCTCCACCCAAGAGACCGAGGCCGCCAGCGATGTGCTCGAGGCGTACGAGCGGCTCATCCTGGACGCCATGCGGGGCGACCACACACTGTTCACGACGGCGGAGGGCATCGAGAGCCTTTGGGAACGCTCCACCCCGCTGCTCGAGGATCCGCCGCCGGTCAAGCCGTACGCGCCGGGTACCTGGGGCCCGAACGCTATCCACCAGCTCATCGCGCCGCATGCCTGGCGGTTGCCGTTCGAGCGTGTCTGGCGAGAGAAGAAGTAGCCGGCCGGCAGGGGGGTGCAGGCCCAGCCCGGCGGGCGTTGCAACTGAGAGTCGACGTCGGCGGTAAGACGCGTCCCGCGGTAGCCGTTCGGGACTTTGTACCCCAGTGTCATCGCCTCCAAAGGGCGAATCGCGGATGTCGAAGGGTGGGCGGCAGCGGGTGTCGTTGCGAGCAACTCTGCGCCCTCCCTGAACAGCGGTTTGCGGGCGACCGCCGCTGCGCAAAGCACACTTGCGTTGAGCTGTCGCGACGGGCGCGCGTCGAGCGTGTGGGCGTGGCCTTGACGTGTCGGACAGGGCCGAACCGGCTCGCGATGGCACGCCTGGTAACGCGCACGGCGCACGGCCCCAGCCTGCGGACCTTTGTCGATCTCCGCGTTGGTTAGCTGTGCTTCCAGACCACCGAGAACGAGCCGTTGGCGGCGATCGACCCTGTCTGGGCCTTGACGGTCCCCCCGGAGACCATGTCGATCTTGTCGGGCTTGAAGCTCGCCAGGGACTGACCGTTGGCGCTGCTTGCGCCGAAGTTGGCGGTGCCGAAGTTTGTCAGCGGCAGCACACCACCGGAGCTCGACGGCGCTTCGGCGATCACCTCGGCTGACGTCCGCTGCGCCTTGGACTTCTGGGTGGTGTTGAACGTCCAGCCTCGGGTGCTGTTGGAGATCGTCAGGGTGAACGCGTTGCGGCCACTGAAGTTCACCGACGCTCTCATCTGGTCACCGGGTCGGACCGGGTAGCTCGACGCGGACAGATTCACCGGGAACTTCGGGTACATCTCGTACCAGGCGTAGTAGCTGGCCTGGCCGCCCGAGCAGTCGGCATCGGTGCCGGTCTGCTCGACGGAGTTGCTGTTGTAACCGTCCAGCCCGACCCAGAAGCTCGAGTACGTCGTCTGGCTGGTGCAGGTGGCGGCGGGCTGGGTCCATGACGAGCTCACCGACGTGAACGTCGAGTTGATCGCTGCATAACCGGCCCAGTTCGTGCTGGTGCTGTGGGTGACCTTGTGGATCGGTGCGGAGCGGTGCGGCGCAGTCGAGGAGCGATGCAGCGTTGTCGAGGAGTGCGGTTCGGCAGCAGACGCTGGTGCCGCGACCCCCACCGCGGTCACAAGCGCAATCGCAAAGACAAGTCGACGCATGATGGCTCCCTCGAAAGGCGACAAGTTTCCTCAGCATGACACCAGGCGCAATGGTCCGCAATGAAACGCTAAAGCAGCGTCGGGGACGACCCACCCTGCGAATTGCTGGGAAGTCAGCGATCTCACCCTAGGCGTGACCACGCGGCGGAGTCCGAGAAGAGGTCAGCGGTGGCCCATCCTCCTGAACTCCAGCAGCAGCGTCTAGTGCGCTTTCTCCGAGGGTGACGAGCCGGTGAAGCTCTGCCGGGTGGGTCTGGGCAATCCCATTGCAGTGCCCAGGGTTCGCCATAGACGCGACGTGACCCATCTCGGCGTCCCGACATCGCCTGAAGCTCTTGAGCAGCCGGTGGCGGTCAGGGCCACTCTGTATGCGTCGACCCGGTCCTGGAACGTCAGGTGATACACGATGCCCCAGTCCGCAGGACAGGCAATGGTTCCGGCCGGGAACGGCCTCAACATGCACAACGACTTCGCAGTGGCCTGGACCGGTTGCGGCGACGCGACGACAACATGCGCCGGGAACGAGAACCGGATGCGGTTGCGCGGGAACGCGTCACGGCGTTGCACAACAAGTCGCTCCACCTCAGCGACCCTTCCACACATCGCCGCTGGAGCAGCATGTGGCGCGGGCCGGCTGGGAGATGCGTCTTGACATCCGGTAACAACCCATGCACAGCGATATCGCAACCATCCGCCCGACACCACGACGGCGAATACCACGCACAAGCTCAGCCCTTGCGGAGTACACCATTGGGGGGATCCTCACGTCTGTAGGATGTCGCGCGGCTGTTGATCGGTTCCCTCCATGGCCGGCCAGCGGCTCTCATGGTGATGGCCGCCTCGTCGTCGAGCGACTTGCGCCGGAAGCCCGCGATGCACTCGACGGATCACCCCTGGTGTATGCCGCCAAGACCTCGCGCCACGGTTGATGAGCTGTGTCGGGTCGATCTCGCCTGCACGTCGGCTTCCACCGGTTTGGCCAGCTGCCAACGGGCCCGGGCAGACCCGGGTCGGTCATGCGGGTCTCATGTCGACGTATTCGGGGCGGAAGGACGCACTCCTGTCGAACCGTTGCCCGATGCCGCCGAGATGGTCGCGGTGTCTGGCGAAGCGTCGGACCACGTCAAGGGCCTGCGCGACGTAGCGGTCACCGTTGACGAACTCAAGATGTCACTGCCGCAGCGCTAGGACTTCGGAAAGTGCGCCGCGCGTGTAAAGACCTGGACAAAGGTGCGACTTTCACGCCTCAGTCGAAGACCAAACGTCCAGCCTCAACCGAAGTCTTACATCAGGAGTTGTAGGGCGGGCGGGGCTCGAACCCGCGACCCAAGGATTATGAGTCCTTTGCTCTAACCAGCTGAGCTACCGCCCCACGCCGCGACGCGCGCATCGCTCGTTGCGCCACGACGCAGATCATGTCACGCCGTGCCGCACACGGTCGGGGTCGATGTCGTACCGGCGGCCGACCCCTACGATCGGTGCGTGCATGTGACGTCGCTCGGCTTCCGCACCGACCTCGCGCTCCTGGAGCTCGGCGGCAGTGTGCTCGAGGACCGCGACGACCACCTGGTGGTCAGGACGCCGCACAACCCGACCTTCTGGTGGGGCAACTTCCTGCTGCTGCCTGCTCCGCCGCCACCGGAGCAGACGCCGCGATGGCTCGCGACCTTCGCGAGCGCCTTCCCTGCGGCGAGGCATCTGGCGTTCGGTTTCGACGGCGTGGACGGGACCGTCGGTGACCTGGCCGGCTTCGCTGCGGCGGGGCTGAGCATCGAGGCGTCGACCGTCATGACGGCGCAGGACGTCCACCCGCCTGATCGCCCGAACGACGCCGCAACCTGCCGGGTACTGAGCAGCGACGACGACTGGTCGCAGCAGATCGAGTTGCGCATCGCGTGTAACGACAGCGATCCCGACGACGCGGCACACCGCACCTTCGCGACGGCGCACACGGAGACGATGCGTGCACTGATGGCGGC
>JAWWPH010000049.1:0-4024 GCA_033850875.1 Nocardioidaceae bacterium
GACGAGGACGAGGAGCGCAACTTCGTCGTCAAGCGCGGTCTCGCGCTCCTGCTCACGCTCGGGTTCATCGTGTTCCTGGGAGTGGCCCTTGCGCTGGTAGCCGTGTTCCCGGTCGTCTTGTCGAACCTCGGTACCGGCATCGTCGTCACGATCCTGGCCCAGATCGTGCGTCTGGTCGTGCTCGTGGGGGCGGCTGTGCTCGCCCTCGGCCTGCTGTACCGGGTGGGCCCCGACCGCGACGCCCCGGCCGTCAAGTGGCTCTCGCTCGGCTCCCTGATCGCGACCGTCATCTGGCTGCTGGCGTCGTTGGCGTTCTCCCTCTACGTCAACAACTTCAGCAGCTACGGCAAGACGTACGGCGCCCTCGCCGGTGTCGTCGTGCTGCTGCTGTGGCTGTACATCACGGCGCTGGTGGTCCTGCTCGGTGCCGAGATCAACGCCGAGACCGAGGCCCAGACCGTGAAGGACACCACCAAGGGTCCGGAACAGCCGATGGGCAGCCGCGGAGCCGTCAAGGCCGACGAGCCGCCGCCGGCCGACTCCTGAGTCGGCTGTCCGCCGACCTCGGACGCTCAGTTGACGGTGAGGTACGTGACCGCGGCCGAGTGCCGGTAGCGCAGCTCGGCGAACCAGCGTCTGCGCGCGTCGAGACCCGACCAGCCCACGGTCACCGAGAACGCCCGTCCACCCGTCACCGCCTGCCGCCCGTCGGCGGTGAGCCTGGTACTGCGTGCCGCGCGTGGCAGCGTCCACGCCGTGAGCTCCGCCGGGATCCTCGTACTGCTTGAGCGGACGTCGACGGCGTCGACGTACACCGCATACCGACCGGGCCGCGGGTCGGGGAGCGTGAGCTGCTCGTGCGACGCCGGCGACACCGCCGAGGAGACGAGCCGATGGCGACGATAGAGGTACAGGTCGACGTCGTGTCCAGCCGCCGCCGACACCTCGAACCGCAGCGCCGCGGTGCCGGGACGTACGGAGTACTCCCGGCTCCAGGAGGTCACGGTACGGGTCGGGTCGCGTGAGGTGAGGCGGCCCGGGGTCAGCAACAGGGAGGTCCGGCGCCCGGCCACGGGACCGAGCACGGCGGTGGCGAGGGTTCCGGTGACTCCGGCATGCGCGGTGACGGTGGTACGCCCGCCGGAGCCGACGACGTGCACGTCCTGGGGCGCGCCGACGTAGGAGGGCCGCACCACGACCGGACTGGTGACCCGGTGGCCGAGCGAGCCCGACCACGTCAGGGTGCCACCGACGAACCTCTCGTACCGGGCACCGCGTCCCGCGAGGACGGTCAGCGCGAACGTCCGTGACGCGCCCGGCGGCAGGGTGAGTGTCGACGGCGAGACCGAGGCGACCAGCCCGGGCAGCCCGCTGACGCGCGCGGTGTAGGTCTCAGAACGGGCCGCGACGTTCGTGACCCGCCGGACGACCGTACGACGCGCCACCAGGTCGCCGATCGACACCGATGCGAGGTTGAGCTGACCCGTGGGCGACCTGTCGTACACGAGCCCGGGGTCGCGGGCCCTGCGGAGGTCGACCTCCCCGGCTCCCTGGGCCAGCGCACCCGCGCCGGGCAGGGGGCGTGCGGTCGTCATGAGGGCGGACTTCACGGCGGCCGTCGACCACTTCGGATGTACGGCCATGACGTCGGCGGCCAGGCCCGCGACCTGGGGCGCGGCCATCGACGTACCCGATGCGATGTCCCACAACCGGCCGTCGTCCGCAGGTGGCGATGCAGCGGACACGATACCGACACCGGGAGCGGCGACGTCAGGCTTCAGTACGTCGGCGGGGCCGGCGGGATCGGGCCCGCGCGCGGAGAAGCCGGCTACTCCGGTCGCTGCAGCCTTCGATGTCGACGATGGCTCCAGCGCGGCTGTCGCGTCGCGGTGGTGCGAACGGAGGTAGCTCCGGATCGCGTGCCCCGCCGAGGAGCTGACCTGAACCGTGGGGACGGCGTGGATATCGGCGTCCGTAGGGCCTGGGCCGCGGTTCACCAGGACCATCGCGGCTCCGCCCGCCTGGCTCACGGTCTCGCTCTTGCCGACGCGCGCGATGCCGCCGCGCTCGCAGACCACGACCGCCGCGGAGACCGCCCGGGCGCTCAGCGCCCCCGGGTAGCACAGCGCCGCCCGTCGCCTGGTCGCGCCGGGCGCGGGGGCGTCTGCGGCGTCCACCAGGCGCGTACGCGCGACCGTACGGCCCGAGACCATGGAGCCCGAGAGACGCTCGCCGTCGCCCAGCACGACGGACCCGCGGAACGCGTCAGAGGTGGCCGCGGCGACCGTCGTGACCGACGGCCCGTGGTGGGACACCGTGGCGGCACCCGGGCCCCCGTCGCCGGCGGAGGCCGCGACGAACACCCCGGCGCGGGCGGCGTTCGCGAAGGCCCGCTCGATCGGGTCGGCTGCCGAACCGGTTGCGCTGACGGAGTAGCTGATCACGTCGACGCCGTCGCCCACGGCCGTGTCGATCGCCTTCAACGTGTCCGCCGTCGTGCATCCGTCCTGGCTGGGGTCGGGTGCGGTCCAGCATGCCTTGTAGATGGCGAGGGCCGCTCCCGGCGCGGCCCCGGAGATGTGCCCGAAGTCCTGCCCGTCGATCTGCGCGTCGACGCCGGCGTTGCCGGCCGCGGAGGCCGCCGTGTGGGAGCCGTGCCCGTTGCCGTCGCGGGCCGACGGGTAGTCGACGGCGGCGAGGTTGTCCCGGCCGAATCCCTTGAGGAAGTACTGTGCCGCGACCACCTTGGCGTTGCACAGGCTGCTGCCCCACGCTTCGCCGGTACGGCAGCGTCCGCTGAACCCCGGGTAGGTGCGCCGGATGACGGCGCGGCTCGCCGGGACCCCGGCGAAGGACGGGTTGCGCGGCCAGATCCCCGAGTCGATGACCGCGACGACCTCACCGCGGCCGGCCTGAGGAGGTACGTGGGCGGCGGGCGAGACCGATGAACCGGCGCGTCGGCGGTGGATGGCGCCCGCGCTGTCGAGGTGGGCCTTCGTGCTCTTCTCGACGCTGACCACGTCGTTCATCGACAAGACGCGGGTCACCTGCGCGCTGCTGAGGTGAGCAGCGAACCCGTCCACCGCAGCGGTGTACGAGTACAGCACCCCTGGATCCCCCAGCGCGACGAGCACGCGATGCTGCCCGGCCAGGAGATGGCGGACGTAGGCCCGCGCCGACGCACTGTCTGCCCGGAGCCGGTGGCCGCTGGCGGGGGTGGTCGCGGCGAGGCCGCGCAGGTGCCCGTCGTAGCTCGCCAGCGGTTGCGGACGGAGCACCACGACGTAGACCCCGGCGGCGGGAGCCTGGGCGGGCTGCGGGTCTGCGGACGCCGACGGCACGGCTGTCAGCGACGACAGCCCGAGCGCACACGCGCAGGCGGCAGTTGCGACGTAGCGTCGCACAGGGCTGCCTCCGATCACCAGGTCACGACGAGAGCCCTCCAGCCTGCTCCGGGGGGCACGCGCAGTCAACCTCGTAGAATCCCATTGTGCCTCACCCCCTGGTTGTCGGATTCGACTTGGACATGACGCTGTTCGACACCCGGCCGGGCGTGAAGCGGGTGTGGGAGGCGCTCTCGGCGTCGAGTGGGCTGTACGTCGACAGTGAGCTCGTCGTCTCGCGCCTCGGGCCGCCACTGTCCGTCGAGATGGCGAACTGGGTGGCGGCCGACCAGGTCGACGAGTTCGTCGACCGCTACCGCGCCCTGTACGCCGACCATGCGATCGAGCCTGCGCTCGTGCTTCCCGGTGCGCTCGAGTCGCTCGAAGCGGTGCACCGTCTCGGCGGCCGAGTCCTGCTCGTCACCGCCAAGCACCCGGGCCACGCCACCCGCCACGTCGAGCACGCCGGCCTGGCCGTCGATGTCGTCGTCGGAGACCTGTGGGGCTCGGGGAAGGGGGCCGCCCTGACCGAGCACGCCGCGTCCGTCTACGTCGGGGACCACGTCCTCGACGTGGCCGGCGCCCACACTGCCGGCGCGGTCGCAGTGGGCGTAGCGACCGGACCGTGCACGGCCGACGAG
>JAWWPH010000060.1:0-5616 GCA_033850875.1 Nocardioidaceae bacterium
AGTCACGAGACCGTCGGACTGGTCGGTCTGGCGTCGGGCCAGTCGCTGCGGTTCGGCGTGATGCTGGCGCGGTCTCTGGCCGCCGGCGGGAAGTCGGTGGTACTGGTCGACGGGACGGGAACCGACCCCAGGCACCGCGACGTACTCGGCGCGGGAGCCGAAGCGGGACTGTCCGAAGCACTCCTCAACGACAAGGTCCCGACCACACTGGCCGTCGACTCCGACTTCGACTACGTGCCCGCCGGACGCTCACCGCAGGAGTCGTCGGAGTACTTCGTCGAGGAGCGGACCGCCAAGATCCTGCACAGCATCAGCGAGAACCACGACCTGACGCTGATCGCCTGCATGCCACCGGACACCATCGAGGGCGAGGCGCTCGCACGGCTGTCCGGCAGCGTGCTGCTGCTGGTGCAGCTCAACAAGACGTCGCACTTCGACCTGGGCTCGGCCCTCAGGTCGTTCAGCAGCCAGGGTCTGCGGCTCGGTGGCGTCTTCGTGCTCCCCCGCAGGCTGTGAGCAGCGGCCCACTGGTTTCTCAACCGGTAGGCGACCCACTCCGTACGATCGCCCGCGGCAGCCTGCTGAGCGGCGCCGGCGCTGTCGTCGCGGCGGTCGGCGGGGTAGGCCTCACGCTGGTCGTGACCCGGTCGTTCGTACCGGCGCTCGCGGGCACCTTCTTCGCGGGCACCACGTTCTTCCTCATCATCGCCTCCCTGGCGCAGCTCGGTACCGACGTCGGGCTGGTGCGCTACGTGTCCGCTCACTGGGCGACCGGCCAGCAGGACCGGATCGACGCGACGTTGCGGGTGGCCCTCGTGCCGGTCGTCGTCGTGGCGACCGCCTGCGCCGTGGTCATGTACCTCGTGGCCCCGACCATCTCGGGCTGGATCGCCAACGACTCCGTCTTCGACGCCTCGACGGGCATCCTCAGGGCGCTCGCCTTCTTCGTGCCGCTCGTCGCGGTCTACGGAGCCCTGCTCGCGGCCACCCGGGGCCGCGGGAGCATGCGCTCGACGGTCGTGGTCGACTCCCTCTTCCGTACGGTCGCCCAGCCGTTGCTGCTCGGCGTGACCGTGGTGCTGCACTGGGGCACGACCGCGGCCGCTGTGGCCTGGGCGCTGCCGTACGCCGTCGGCGTCGCCGCCTGTGCCGTGGTGCTGTGGCGGCCGTCGGCACGGATCAGAGGCGGCTCGCGAGCTCCCGTGGAGGCGGGTGCCGCCCGCGCGCAGAAAGGGCTCGCCCGGGACTTCTGGTCGTTCACTGCGGCGCGTGCGGTCTCGGGTGCTGTGGTCATGGTGTGGCGTCGCTTCGACGTCCTTCTCGTGGCGGCCATCTCGGGGCCGGCGGACGCGGCGATCTATACCGCCGCAACCCGCTTCCTGGTGGTCGGCAGCCTCGCGATCCAGGCCGTGCAGCTGACGGTCAGTCCCCAGCTCAGCCGGATGTTCGCCCGCCACGACGTGGACGGGGCCCGCCGCATCTACTACACCTCGACTCTGTGGACCATGGTCTTCTCCTGGCCGCTGTACATCGTGTGCGCCTCCGCCGTCAGCCTGGTCATCCCCGTCTTCGGCTCCAGGTACAGCGCCGGCGCCTCGTCGGTGATAGTGCTCTCTGCGGCGATGCTGGTCGCGACCGCCTGCGGGAGCGTCGACGCGGTGCTGCTGATGTCCGGGAGGAGCCTGCTCAGCCTGGGCAACGCCGTGCTGACGCTCGCCGTCAACGTCGGTCTGGACGTCGTGCTCATCCCACGCTTCGGGATCCTGGGCGCCGCGACCGGCTGGGCCGTCTCCATCGCCCTGCGCAACGTCCTCGCGCTGGTACAGATCAACACGCTGATGCACATGTGGGCGTTCTCCCGGTACTCGGCCGCGGTGTCGGCCGCCTCGCTGGCATGCTTCGCCGTCGTACCCGGCCTGCTCTCGTGGAGCGGCGCTCCCGACCGCTGGCTGCTGCTGAGCCTGGCCGCCGGAGCGGCCGCTTACGTCGCGTGGGCGTACCGGAGCCGGGCCAGTCTCGAGCTCGACACGTTCGTCAGGGCCCTGCAGCGGCGCAAGCCCGCGTAGGCGTCCTGCGGTGCGTCGGTTCGTGAAGGGCGATTCCGAACCGTCGCGGGGCGGTAACGAGTAACCTGAAGTGTCCGCCTGACGCCTTGGAGTGCCGGGATCGCTGAGACCCGGAGCGCGTTCGTGCCCAGGGGACCAGTCCCCGCGCCACCACGTGGCTGTCGGCCCGAACCGCCAGCCGATCCGGCCGGCGTCGACGAAAGAGGGACCCGTCCGTGCGCCCCACCACGCCATCACACCGAGCCCTGTCCGTGTCCCGTGCCCTGCGCACCTCGGCGGCCGCCGTCGTCGCCGTCGCCGTGACCGCGGGCATGGGGTCAGCCGTCGCATCGGACGCGCACGCGCCAGCGGCTCTGCAGGCACGCAGCCGGCTGCCGATCGTCTTCGGGGCCTCCGGCGGCGCGGAGGTCCCCAAGCTCGCCCATCGGGTCGGAGTGCACCTCGCGACCCACGTCTACGGTCACCTCGAGGGCAAGGTGCCCGTCGGCCGGTTCATCGACATGGAGCCGGACTTCCGCTGGCGCACCATCGCCGCTGCGAAGGGGGGGACGCTCGTCTACCGCAACCTGGTCCGGTGGGCCGACACCTTGAAGACGCGCAAGGGCCGTCCGATCCTCTTCTCGTTCTCCCACGAGCCGGAGGGCAAGTCCTCTGACGGCCTCGGCACCGCGCACGACTTCATCGCCGCGTGGCAGCGCATCCACGTCATCTGGACGCACCACGGTGTCACGAACGTCGAGTACACCTGGACGATGACCTCCAACGCGTTCCGCGTCAAGCCGACCGACGACCGGTACGCGCCCAAGTGGTACCCCGGTACGGCGTACGTCGACAACGTCGCCTCCGCGGCCTACAACTGGTACAACTGCGGCCAGGGGGTGGGCAAGTGGCTGCCGCTGTCGGACCGCGCGGCCGCCCCGCTCGCCTTCGACAAGGCGCGGAACAAGCAGCTCGTCCTCGCCGAATGGGCGAGCCAGTCCGGGCCCAGACGCGCGCAGTGGCTGAAGGATGCCCGCTCGTGGTTCCTCACCAACAAGCGGTCGATCCGCGGGGCGTTCTACTTCCAGACGCCGAACCCGCCGGCTGGATGCCACTGGGCGCTGACGTCGGACACCGACGTCAAGGCCTTCGGCGCGATGGCGCGCGACCGGACGAACTTCGGCGGCTGACAGGCGGCTACGCGATGTGCAGGTGCTCGACGTGCCGTTGGCGCATCAGGCGCGCGAACACCGGGAGCGTCTCGGCGTCGAGCTCCCACGTCGCGTCCCCGGAGTCGCGGTAGGAGTCGAAGTAGGCCATCGCCACGACGTCGGCGCGCAGCGCGTCGTAGAAGGCCGACACCAGCCAGCTGGCGGCTCGCCCCGGCGTCGACGGGTCGCTCCGGCAGCCGTACTCCCCGATCAGGATCGGGCGCCCGCCGGCAGTGGGCAGTGACAGTGCCAGCCGGTCGGCGAAGGAGGTCCAGGTGGCGCCGTTCGTCGGGGACCACGGGTTGTACAGGTCGACGCCGTAGACCGGCGCTTCCGCGACGTTCCACTCGGCTGGTTGGCGCGCGGCGGTCGTGTCGAAGGACCAGGAGCTGAGCACCGGTACGACCGTCACGTTGGCACCGGCCCGCGCGGCCCGGCTGAGCGCGGCGCGCTGCATGGCGACGAAGTCGGCGGCGCTGCCGTAGGTGCGGGCGTCGTTCTCCGGCTCGTGGTGGATGATCAGGTACACGGGGCCGGAGATCTCGCTGAGCGGCTCGACGAGGCCGTCGAGCCACGCGAGGTCGGTCGCGGTCCGGGCCCAGGTGCCCGGCGGCTTGATGGACACGAGAGGCAGTCGGCCCAAGCCGATGTCGGTCCGCGCCTGGGCGATCAGGGCGCCCTCCTGGCCAGCGACGAAATAGGTCCGGTGGCACGACAACCTTGCGCCGACCGCCTGCTCCAGCGCGTGCAGGTTCTGCGACGGGACGGCGGCGCCGTAGTACAGCCGGCGACCGCGAAGGCTGGACGCGGCGTGCTGCTGGTGCTGGTCCGGACGTCCGCTGCAGGCCGCGACGACGCCGGCTGCGGCGACCGCGAGCAGGGTCCTGCGGGTCATCGTCGGCGCCCGCCGGTCGGTCGGGGCGGGCGGCGTCGGCCGGTCCGCCGCCTCATGCCCCATGACGCCAAGTCTCCCACGCCCCGGCCCGCGGACCGGGGCGTTCAACCACTCAGTTCGTGGTGACCTGGTGCGACACCGTCGTGGACTTGTTCCATCCGTCCGTGACGGTCAGCGTCACCGTGTACGTGCCGGCACCGGAGAACGTGTGCGCGGGCGACGCGGTCGTGGCGCCTGGGGTGGCGTCCCCGAAGGTCCACGCGTACCGGATCTGGTCGCCGTCGGGATCGCTGGTGCCGTTGCTGTCGAGCTGGCACGCGAGGCCGGTACAGGTGCTCGTGAAGGCGACCGTCGGCGCGGCGTTGTTGGCCGGCTCGGCGAGGACCACCGTCTTCGTGGTCGACGCCGACTTGCCCCAGCCGTCCGTCGCTGTCAGCGTGACGGTGTACGTGCCCTGGTTCGCGTACGTGTGCGTCGCCCCGGCGCCCGTGCTCGGCGTTGAGCCGTCTCCCCAGTTCCACGCGTACGTGACGGCGTCGCCGGTGTTGGAGTCGGTCGTGCCGGTGCTGCTCGCGCTGCAGGCCAGCGCGATGCAGTTGGTCGCGGCAACCGGAGTCGGCGCGACGTTTCCGGCCGGCTCGGCGATCGTGACGTTGAGCGTCGTCGTGCTGGTCGCGTTCCACTCGTCCTTCACCGTGAGCGTCACCGGGAACGTGCCGGGCGCGGTGAACGTCTTCGTGGGCAGCGGGCCGGTTGCGGTCCCCTGCGTAGTCCCGAACGCCCAGGTGTACGTCAACGAGCTGGTGTCCTCGTCGGTCGTGGTCCGCCCGTCGAAGGTGCAGACGTTGGCGTTGCACGACACCGTGGCGTGGGCCACCGGCGGGTTGTTCGCCGGCTGGGTGACGACGATCCCCGTGTTGATCCGCTGAGCGCTCACCTGGTAGTGGTTGTCGGTCCCCTGGACGATCACGGTGTACGTGCCCGGCGCGATGACCGGGGTCGTGTAGGAGAAGTTCGACCCGAGGCTGCCGGGGCTGTTGAGGAACGCCGTGCGGAAGCTCGGAGTGGTGCTGGCGAAGGCACCTGCCGACGTCATGTACTGACCCGACGAGTTGACGATCCCGACTCCGACGTTGGCGATGCTGACGTCGTCGAGGGCGCGGCCCGTGACGACTATCTGGCCGCCGTTGAACGTGCTGCCGTCCACCGGCTGGCCGAGGGCCGCGTCGAAGGTGGGAGCCGCGTCACCGGGGTAGTACCGGTAGCGGTTGGTGGCACCCGTGGTGGAGCTGTCCTGCTGGCCCGCTGTGTCGTACGCCAGCGCCGTGACGCTGAAGTCTCCACTGGTCGGCAGGTCGATCGGGAGCGACCAGGTGGTGCTGGTGCCGTTGGGCGACCCGAGGTTCGCCGTCAGCGCGTTGTAGCCCGAGAGCATGGTCCCGTTGTTCTGCAGGTAGCGGCCGGT
>JAWWPH010000068.1:0-6223 GCA_033850875.1 Nocardioidaceae bacterium
TGCTGGCGTGCCCGCGCAGCGCGAGGATCCCTCCCCCGGGCCGTCCGATGTTGCCGAGCAGCAACTGCAGGATCGACGCGGTCCGGATCATCTGCGCGCCGGTCACGTGATGGGTCCAGCCGACGGCGTAGCAGAAGGCCGTGGTGCGCTCGCGGCCGCTGTTCTCGACGAGCGCGTCGGCGATCTTGGCGAACTGCTCCGGCGGGATGCCGCACACCTCGTTCACCATGTCCGGCGTGTAGCGGGCGAAATGCCGCTTGAGGATCTGGAAGACGCACATCGGGTGCTGCAGCGTGTCGTCGCGATCGGGCTTGCCACCGACGGTAGGGCCGCCGGAGCCGGCCGTCTCGGACTGGCTTGTCTCGTGGGTCTGCTGGCTGTCGCCGGCGTTGGTGTCGCCCTGGCCGCGGTCCGGGTCGACGTTCGCGTAGTGCCACGACGTCGGGTCGTAGTGCCTCGTGTCCTCGTCGAAGCCGGAGAACAGCCCGTCGAGGTCCTCGGTATCGCGGTACTCGTCGCTGACGATGGCCGGCGCGTTGGTGTAGGCGACGACGTACTCGCGGAAGTCGAGGTCGTTGCTCAGCACGTGGTTGACCAGGCCGCCGAGGAACGCGATGTCGGTACCGGCGCGGATGCTCGCGTGGATGTCGGCCACGGCCGACGTGCGGGTGAAGCGCGGGTCGACGTGGATGATCGTCGCCCCGCGGAGCTTGGCCTCCATCACCCACTGGAACCCGACCGGGTGGCACTCGGCCATGTTGGAGCCCTCGATCAGGATGCAGTCAGCCTTCGCCAGGTCCTGCTGGAAGGTCGTCGCGCCGCCTCGACCGAACGAAGCCCCCAGACCGGGGACTGTGGACGAGTGTCAAATACGCGCCTGGTTCTCGATCTGGATCGCGCCCATGGCGGTGTAGAGCTTCTTCATGAGGTAGTTCTCCTCGTTGTCGAGGGTCGCTCCTCCAAGGCTGGCGATCCCGGTCGTACGCCTGACGCGGTGACCCTCGTGCTCCCACTCCCAGTACTGCTTGCGGGTCTCGATGACCCGGTCGGCGATCATGTCCATCGCCGTGTCGAGGTCGAGGTCCTCCCAGTCCTTGCCGAACGGCCGCCGGTAGCGGACCGTCGTGACCCGCCCGGGCGAGTTGACCAGTTGGGTGCTGGCGCTGCCTTTCGGGCACAGCCTGCCCCGCGAGATCGGGCTGGCAGGGTCGCCCTCGATCTGCATGACCTTGTCGTCCTTCACGTACACCTTCTGGCCGCAGCCGACGGCGCAGTACGGGCAGATCGAGTCGACGACGCGGTCGGCGTCGGTGATGCGCGCGTGCCACGACGCGGTCTTCGAGGACTTGACGGCGGCACCCCGGCCGAGCTCGTCGTCGCCGCGCAGCTGCCGCAGCAGCGGCCAGGATCCGATGAACTCGCGTGCACCCATCTCGGTCTCCGTCCACCCGGCCCGTGACGTCGCCATCGCGGGGCATCCGTCCAACTGGCAGTACCGTAACCCCAAGCACCGACTGCCACATCTGGTGGTCGGCCCGCCTCCCCGGCGCAGCACCGGTCGAGCCTGGCTAAGGTGGCGACGGAGGCGTTCCTCGTCTGGTGACGGGCGCGGTCCTCAAAACCGTTGTGGCCGAGCATCTCGGTCAGGCGGGTTCGATTCCCGTCCGCCTCCGCCAGCCGTCACCCGCCACGTCACATCGAGGAGTCGTAGTGCCGGACCCACGTCGGCGCGTACCCCGCACCGACGTGCTGCTCGGTGACCCGAAACTGGCGGCCGCGCTCGAACGGCTCGGCCACCGTCTCGTCAAGCGGGTGGTCGCCGAAGCGCAGTCGCGCTGCAGGGCAGGCGAGGTCGAGCCGTCGGACGTGCTCACGGCGGCCCTCGCGGCCCTGCCGGACACGGCGACGACGCTCCGCCCGGTGATCAACGCAACAGGCGTCGTCATCCACACGAACCTGGGCCGGGCGCCCCTGTCGGCCGCTGCCGTGGAGGCGATCCGCGCGGCAGCCGGTTCCTCGGATGTCGAGCTCGACCTGGGCACCGGTCGCCGGGGGCGCAGGGGCCGCGGCGCGCTCGAGGCGTTGCGCGAAGCGGCCCCCGACGCGCAGGACGTGATGGTCGTCAACAACGGTGCCGCCGCGCTGGCGCTGTCCGCCTGCGCCCTTGCCGGTGGCCGGCAGGTGGTGATCGCCCGAGGCGAGCTCGTGGAGATCGGCGACGGCTTCCGGATCCCCGAGCTGCTCGAGGCGGCAGGGGCCGTGCTGCGCGAGGTGGGGACGACGAACCGCGTCCGGGCCGAGGACTACGCCGCTGCGATCGGACCCGAGACGGCGTTCATCCTCAAGGTGCACCCGTCGAACTTCGTGGTCGACGGGTTCACGGCCTCAGTACCGGTGCGCGAGCTGGCCATGCTGCCCGTCCCGGTCGTCGTCGACATCGGCTCGGGTCTGCTGTCGAGGCACCCGAGGCTCCCCGACGAACCAGACGCCACGAGTGCCCTTCGCGCCGGCGCCTCGCTCGTCACGGCATCCGGCGACAAGCTGCTGGGCGGACCGCAGTGCGGGCTCGTCCTCGGCCGCCGCGACCTCGTCGAGCGCCTGCGGCGCCATCCACTGGCCAGGGCCATGCGGGTCGACAAGCTCACCCTGGCCGGGCTCGAGGCGACACTGACCGGGCCTGTGACACCCGTGCAGGCGGCGTTGGCGACGACGCCGGAGCTCCTGCTGAGCCGGGCGGAGGCGATCGCCAGCGCCGTGTCCAGTACGGGGGTCACCGCGCAGGCGGTCAGGTCGGAGGCGACCGTCGGCGGCGGCGGCGCCCCGGGCGTTCTCCTGCCCAGTGCCGCCGTGTCATTGCCGGCAGAGCTCGCGCAGCGGCTGCGCGCCGGCGAGCCGGCCGTCCTCGGCAGGGTCGAGCGCAACCGGCTGCTGCTCGATCTGGTCGCGGTCCTGCCCGACGACGACGAGCGGCTGAGCGCGGCGGTCCGCTGCGCGATCGGGTACAGCTGACCCGTGCATGTCATCGCGACGGCCGGCCACGTCGACCACGGGAAGTCCACCCTCGTACGAGCCCTGACCGGCGCCGACCCCGACCGGCTCGGCGAGGAGCATCGCCGCGGGCTGTCGATCGAGCTCGGCTACTGCTGGACGCATCTTCCCGGCGGCGACGAGGTGGCCTTCGTCGACGTCCCCGGTCACGAGCGGTTCATCTCGACGATGCTCGCGGGGGTCGGACCGGTGCCGGCCGTGCTCTTCGTGGTGGCCGCCGACGACCCGTGGATGCCGCAGGCGGCCGAGCACCTCGCCGCCCTCGACTGTCTGCGGGTACGCCACGGGCTGCTCGCGGTCACCAGGTCGGACCTCGCGGACCCGGCGCCGGCCACGCGGCGCGCCCTCGACGAGATCGCGAAGACCTCGCTCGGCAATGTCGCGGCGGTCGCCGTCAGCGGTCGTACGGGCGCCGGCCTCGACGAGCTCCGCTCCGCGCTCACGGACCTGGTGCGGCGGCTGCCGCCCGCCCGGGTCGACGGCGACGTCCGGCTGTGGGTCGACCGTCGCTTCTCCATCAGGGGCGCCGGCCCGGTCGTCACCGGGACCCTGACCGGCGGACGGATCGCGGCAGGAGACCGGTTGTGCATCTCCGACGGCCCGCGCGTGCGGGTCCGGGGTGTGCAGACGCTGGGCCGGGACGTGCCCGAGGTCGCCGGCACCGCAAGGGTCGCACTCAGCCTTGCCGGCCCCGTGCCCAGCGGGCTGACCCGCGGCAGTGCGCTCGTCACACCTGACGCGTGGCTCGCGACCACGACGATCGACGTCACGACGGCGGCGCCGGACGACCTGCCCGCGCACCCGCTGCTGTACATCGGCGCGACCTCGGTCGCGACCCGGACCCGGGTCCTCGGCGGGTCGTTCGTCCGGCTGTCGCTGGACAGGCCGCTCCCGCTGAGGGTCGGCGACCGGGTGCTGCTGCGCGACCCCGGGAGCCGTGCGCTGTGGGGCGCGGACGTGGTCGACCCGGATCCGCGTCCGCTCCGGCGCAGGGGTGCCGGTCGTGATCGCGCCGCAATGCTCGCAGCCACCACCTCTGACCCGCCGCGCCTCTGCGACGAGCTCCGACGACGCGGCACCGTACGGGCGTCAGTAGCGCGCCGGCTGGGCTACTCGCTCGATGGCGCCGACGAGATCGCTGTACGGGTCGGTGACTGGCTGCTCGACCGGGCCGAAGTGCCGGCTCTGCAACGGGAGCTGCGCTCGCTCGTGGAGGCGCACTCCCGGGCCACGCCGCTCGACCCCGGACTCGCGCTACCGGTCGCCGCCTCGCGGCTCGGCCTTCCGGCGCCCGACCTGGTAGCCGCCCTGGTCGCCCCACCACTGCGGCTCGACGACGGCGGCAGAGTCACCGCGGCGGCTTCGTCGTTGCTTCCGCCCGCCCTCGTCACAGCGTTGGACGCGCTGGAGCGCGAGCTGGCCGACAGCCCGTACACCGCGCCGACCGCCGACCGTCTCGCCGAGCTCCGCCTCGACCCCCGGTCCTTGGCCGCGGCGGTCCGTGCGGGCCGCCTGGTGCGCCTTGCCGACGGGATCGTGCTGTTGCCGGGTGCCGACCGCTCGGCAGCCGCCCGGCTGGCATCGCTGCCTCAGCCGTTCACCGCGAGCCAGGCGAGGGTCGAGCTCGGCACCTCGCGGCGGGTGGCGCTGCCCCTGCTGGCCCATCTCGACCGGCTCGGCCTGACCCGTCGCCTCCCCGACGACCGGCGGGTGACCACCGACAAGGCTCCCTAGCTCGCTCGCCCCGCCGAGGGATCCGCCTGGCCTCAGAGCAGGACTTCCCGCGCGGTGAGATCGGTGCGGGCCGCGGCCTCGGCGAGCAGCGCCTCCCAGTCGGCGAGGAAGCGGCCCAGGCCGTACCGGGACAGCGCAGCCTCGCGAGCCGCGGCACCGACGCGCTGCGACTCCGAGGGGTCGTGGACGAATCTCCAGACCGCCGAAACGAGGTCCTCGACCCGCGTCGAGATCACTCCGGCCGCCGGCGGGACGGCCATCATCGCCTCCGTCGTCGCCAACGCGACCACCGGCATGCCCAGGTGCATGGCCTCGAGCAGGGACAGTCCGAGCGACGTCCACCGCGACGTGTGGACGTACACCCTCCGGCGGGCGAGCTGCCGGTGCAGCTCGTGCTGGGGCAGGTCCTCGAACGTCCAGAGCCGCTCCGGCGCGATGCCGAGATGTGAGGGGAGGCCGTCCACCTTCATCCCGAACACGTCGAGCGGGGCCGCGGCACTCAGCGCCGTGAGCAGGTCCGTACCGACCGCTCGACCCCGCCGTACCGGGTCGTTGACGACGACGGCCGCACGCGGCCATTCGCCCGAGTACCGGTGACCCGGGTCGACGATGCCGTGCTCGACCACCTCCGTACGGGCGGTCCCGCAGTCCCAGACGAGCCGGTTGAAGTGGGTCACGTGCACGACGGGGATCTCGGCCTGGTCCGCGAGGGGGTGCCGGGAGTAGGGCACGTTCCCGCCAGGGGTGTTGTGCTCGAGGTACAGCGCCGCGACATCCCGCCCGGGTCGCCGGCCGGTCCACCGCTCGACGAGCTCGATCTCGTGCGGGCGCTGCAGCACGACCACGTCGAACGGCTCGTCGGCGAGGTCCTCGGGGCTCACCTCCCGCGCCGAGTCGGGCCAGTCCCACGTACGCGCCCGGCCGCGCCCGTCGGCCGAGCGGTCCGGCACCACCGGCAGCAGGTACTCGTGACCACCCTGAAGGAACGACGTCGCCCAGGAGCCGTGTACGTGCCACACGAGGACCCGCACTCAGACCGCCCTCCGACGCCCGAGGGCATGGAAGTCCCAGTCCGCCGCCCGCCACTTGTCGGGGTCGAGCACGAGGCGGCCGTCGAGGACTCGCCGGGAGGCGACGACGTCGGACAGCTCGAACGGGTCGAGTGCCGCGAACTCCTGCCAGTCGGTCAGGACGAGCACGGCATCGGCGCCGCGACACGCCGCCAAGGCGTCCTCGCAGTACTCGAGCTCGGGGCACACGCGCCGGGCGTTCGGTATCGCCGCCGGGTCGTACACGCGGACACGGGCCCCACGCGCATGCAGTGTCGAGGCGACGTCCAGTGCCGGTGAGTCCCGTACGTCGTCCGAGCCCGCCTTGAACGCGGCACCGAGCACGGCGATGGTCGCGCCGCGACCGTGGCCCACCAGGTCGAAGGCGAGGT
>JAWWPH010000132.1:0-7597 GCA_033850875.1 Nocardioidaceae bacterium
CAGGTCAACGAGGCCATCAAGCTGCTTACCGGCATCGGTGAGCCGCTCCTCGGCAAGCTGATGATCTACGACGCCCTCGAGATGGAGTACCGCAAGCTGCCGGTTCGCAAGGACCCGGAGTGCGCCATCTGTGGTGAGAACCCGACGGTGACCGAGCTCATCGACTACGAGAGCTTCTGCGGGGCGGTCAGCGACGAGGCGGCCGAGGCCGCAGCCGGCTCGACGATCAGTGTGTCGACGCTGGAGCACTGGCTGAAGGAGCGCGACAACTCCGAGCGTGACTTCGTGCTGGTCGACGTGCGCGAGCCGAACGAGTTCGAGATCAACTCGATCCCCGGGGCCGTGCTGATCCCGAAGGGCGAGATCCTCAACGGGCACGCGCTCGAGCAGCTCCCACAGGACAAGCAGGTCGTGCTGTACTGCAAGACGGGCGTGCGCTCCGCAGAGTCGCTGGCCGTGCTGAAGGGCGCCGGCTTCGCGGACTCCGTCCACGTGGGTGGCGGCGTGTCGGCGTGGGTCAGCCAGATCGACCCGTCGCAGCCCGCCTACTGACCCGAGCCGGTGCAGCCACCGCCGCCGGCAGTGGTTCGCGCCTTCGGCGTGCCCGCAGGCGTCGAGCCGCAGCTTCTGACCGGAGGTCAGGGGCAGGCGTGGCGATGTGCCGACGTCGTGGTGAAGCCGGTCGACTGCCTTGCGGAGGCCGAGTGGGTCTGCGAGGTGCTGGACGCATGGCCGAGCGACCGGGATGTACGTGTACCGCGCCCTGTACGTGCCGTCGACGGCTCGTGGGTGCACCGCGGCTGGTCAGCGCACTGGTGGCTGGAGGGGACGGACGTCTCCATGCCGCGCTATGCCGGTCTCGTCCGGAAGGCGAGCGATGCTTTCCACGAGGTGACGGCCGACCTGGCCCGGCCGGACTTCCTCGACACGCGCTCGGATCCCTGGTCCTGCGGGGACCGGGTCGCGTGGGAGGACGCCGCGCCGGAGGGCAGCGAGCCGATCACGTGTCTCGTCGGCGAGGCGAGGCGGGCGTACGAGCCTGTCAGCTCGCCCTCGCAGGTGATCCATGGCGACATCGGCGGGAACGTGCTCGCGGCGCCAGGGCTGCCGCCGGGTGTGATCGACTGGCCACCATACTTCCGGCCGGCGGCCTTCGCGTTGGCGGTGGCTGCGGTCGATGCCCTGTGCTGGGCGGGGGCGTCACCGCGCCTCCTGGACCGCTGGGCCGATCTCCCGGAATGGCGCCAGCTGCTGTTGCGCGCGTTCGTGTACCGGACGGCGACGTGGGGGCGTTTCGAGTCAGTCAGCCCCCCGGGGATGCCCGGCTCGGAGTACGCGAGGCGTTGCCGCCCGTGCCTGGCCGCGGTCCTGTCGCGGCGGGAGTGAGTCCTGTTGCGGCTGGATGTGAGTCCTACCGCGGCAGGCGTGAGTTCTGTCGCGGACGACTGAGGCAGACTGGCGGCCATGGCCGGCCCCGACCGTGAGGCGTACGTCGAGGCCGTGCTGAGCCTCGTGGAGCAGGTCCCCGCCGGCCGGGCCACGACGTACGGTCTGATCGCCGAGGCCGTCGGGCGCGGCGGTCCCCGTCAGGTCGGCCGAGTGCTCGCGCTCGAGGGGGGCGGTGTCCCCTGGTGGCGTGTCGTCCGCGCCGACGGCAGCCTGCCGGACTCGCACCAGCGAGAGGCCGTCGCGTTGTACCGGGCCGAGTCGACCCCCCTCCGCGGCTCGATCATGGACGCCGGCTCCCTGCGGGTCGACCTCGCGCGAGCCCTCTGGGTGCCTTCGTAGGTAGGTGGGTAGTAGGTCGAGGGGCCCGCTGCGCCCCGTCCACCGGCAAGATCCGAGTGTGAGCTAGCTCTGGCCTGAGCCTCGGATCGTTCGGGTTCGGCTCGCCCCGCGCTCAGGCCCGGCCTGGACCTGGCCCACGCCGACGGGCTCGCCAACTTCTCTACCTGTGCACACCTTGCTCGTGTCGCAGCGGATGTGTCGGCGCGCTCTGGTGGGATAGCCGTTATGTCGCCGACCTACCGCCTCGACCGGACTCCGCGGCCGCTCGCGGAGCCGCCGGATCTCGACGACGCCCAGCGTGCCGTGGTGCAGCATGAGCCCGGGCCACTGCTCGTTCTCGCCGGCCCGGGCACGGGCAAGACCACCACGTTGGTCGAGGCCGCCGTCGACCGGGTCGAGCGGCGCGGGCTCGACCCCGACGAGGTCCTCGTGCTGACCTTCAGCCGCAAGGCCGCCGACGAGCTGCGCAACCGGATCACCGCGCGCCTGGGTCGGACGAGCTCGACCCCGATGAGCTCGACCTTCCACTCGTTCTGCTACGCCCTGCTGCGTCGCTGGCAGCCCGCCGAGCTGTACGCAGCGCCGTTGCGGCTGCTGAGTGCGCCCGAGCAGGACGTCCGGCTTCGTGACCTCCTCCGGCACTCGCGCGACACCGCCCTGGCCAGGTGGCCGAAGGCGCTCGACCAGGCGCTGTCCACGCGCGGCTTCGCCCGCGAGGTGCACGCCGTCTTGTCCAGAGCCCGCGAGCTCGGCCTCGAGCCGGCCGACCTGGCCCGGGTCGGCCTCGAGGCCGACCGGGCGGAGTGGGTCGCGGCCGGGGCGTTCATGGAGGAGTACCTCACGGTGCTCGACTTCGAGGGCGCGATCGACTACTCCGAGCTCGTGCACCGGGCCGTACTGCTCGCGGAGTCACCAGAGGTCGGCGCCGCCCTCCGGGAGCGGTTCAGGGCCGTCCTCGTCGACGAGTACCAGGACACCGACCCGAGCCAGGTGCGCCTGCTCCAGGCGATCGCCGGAGGCGGTCGCGACCTGACCGTGGTCGGCGACCCCGACCAGAGCATCTACGCCTTCCGCGGAGCCGTCGTACGCGGCATCCTCGACTTCCCCACGGAGTTCCCGCAGGCCGACGGCGCGCCCGCAGCTGTCGTGGCACTGACGACGACGCGCCGGTTCGGTACCCGCCTGCTGACGGCCTCGCGACGTGTCGCGGCGGGCATCGGTGTCAAGGGGTCGATCGACCGGGAGACCTTCGAGGCGTTCCGCAACCCACTCGCGCAGAGCGGCAGCCATGGCGACGGCCGGGTCGAGGTCGTGACGTTCACCTCCAGCGGCGCCGAGACCGACCACATCGCCGACCTGCTGCGACGGGCGCACCTCGAGGACGCTGTTCCCTGGTCCCAGATGGCGGTGCTCGTACGGTCGGGGCTCAGCTCGATACCCGGGCTGCGGCGTGCCCTCGTGGCGGGCGGCGTCCCGGTCGAGGTCGCCGGCGACGAGGTTCCGCTCGCTGCGGAGCCCGCCGTCCAGCCGCTGCTGGCCGCACTGCGAGCAGCCGTCGAGCCGTCCGCCGTCACGGCCGACACGGCGCACATGTTGCTGCTCTCGCCGCTTGTCGACCTCGACGCAGCAGCGTTGCGCAGACTGGGACGGTTGCTGCGCCAGCGCGACCGTGACGCCGGGCGTTCGCCGCGGTCGTCGGCGGAGCTGCTGAGAGCCAGCCTGACCGAGCCCGGGTTCCTCGCAGGGGTCGACGACCCGCTCGCGCGGCGGCCGGCGGCGATGTCGCGCCTGCTGCACAGCACGTACGAACAACTGGCCTCGGGAGCACCTGCCGAAGACGCGCTGTGGTCCCTGTGGTCCGGTACCACCTGGCCGCGCCGCCTTCGCCGCCAGGTCGACCGCGGCGGCGCGCCGGCCCGTGCCGCCCACCGCGACCTCGACGCCGTCTGTGCGCTTTTCGAGGTGGCTGCGCGAGCCGAGGAGCATCAAGACCATACCGGCGCACTCGTCTTCCTCGAGGAGGTCGAGGCCCAGCAGATACCGGCCGACACGCTCGCGGAGCGTGGGGTCCGCGGCGAGGCGGTCAGGCTCCTCACCGCCCACCGCTCCAAGGGTCTCGAATGGCGCCTCGTCGTCGTCGCCGGTGTGCAGGAGGGCAGCTGGCCCGACGTGCGCCGCCGCGGCACTCTGCTGCAGGCCGACCGACTCGGTCGCTACGGTCTCGCCGAGCCGCCCGGTCCGGCAGCGATGCTGGCCGAGGAGCGGCGCCTGTTCTACGTCGCCGTCACCCGCGCCCGCGAGCGGCTCGTCGTCACGGCGGTCGCGTCGCCGGAAGCCGACGGTCCGCAACCGTCGCGGCTGATCGACGACCTGGGGCTCCCGGTGGTGCTGCGACCAGGGCGGCCCCGCCGGCTGCTGTCGCTGAGCGGAGTGGTGGCCGAGCTGCGGAGAGTGGCCGCCGACTCGGACTGCTCGCCCGCCCTGAGACGTTCCGCTGCCGCCCGGTTGGCGGCCCTGGCGGAGGAGACCGTAGGCGGGCGCCCGATCGCGCCGAGCGCTGATCCCGCCGCTTGGTGGGGGCTGCGTCCGCGCACGGACAACGAGATCCCCGTACGGCCCGCCGACGCACCGCTCCACATCTCGGCGAGTGCGCTCGGGGCCGTCCTCGACTGTCCGATGCGATGGTTCCTGTCCCGCGAGGCGGCGGGGGAGTCCACCCGGTCCTCGTCGCTGGGGTTTGGCAGCGTCATCCACGCTCTGGCCGAGCACATGAGTGCCGACGACTCGGTGGAGGCGAGCGACCTGTATGCGCTGCTCGACTCCGTGTGGGACCGGCTCGACTTCGAGAGCCCGTGGATCGCCGACCGTGAGCGTGCCGAGGCCGAGAAGGTGATCGACCGCTTCCTGAAGTGGCATGCAGGAAGGCCAGACCGGGCGTTCGTCGCCTCCGAGGTGCCGTTCTCGGTCGAGGTCGACGTCGGCGGTGGCGAGCGCGCGGCACTGAGCGGTCGCCTCGACCGGGTCGAGCGCGACGGCGACGGCCGCGTGGTCGTCGTCGACTTCAAGACGAGCAGGAACGCGCCGCCGGAGACGTCGCTGGGCACCAATCCGCAGCTCGGTCTGTACCAGCTCGCGGTCGAGTCGGGCGGGCTGGACGGCGTGTGTGGCGCAGGCGCCCGCTCGGGAGGGGCCGAGCTCGTTCAGCTTCGTCTCGACGTGGCCGGGTCGCCGAAGGTCCAGGTCCAGCCCCCGCAGGCGCCCGACGACGAGGGGTACAAGCCGGTCGAGATCCAGCTCGCGTCCGCCGCGCAGGTGATGCGCTCCGAGCGTTTCGTTGCCACGGCCAACGACCACTGCCGGATGTGCGACTTCGCCTCCCTCTGCCCCGCACGCCGTCGCTCGGGGACGGTGGTCTGATGGCACCACAGGCCCTCGCAGTCATCGAGCCTGCCGACCTGCGCCGGCTGATGGGGATCGACTTCAGCGCCGAGCAGCTGGCTGCCATCACCGCACCACTGCGGCCAGGGGTCATCGTCGCCGGTGCCGGCACCGGGAAGACGACGGTGATGGCGGCTCGGGTCGTCTGGCTGGTCGCCACCGGGCGGGTCCGCCCCGACCAGGTGCTGGGGCTCACCTTCACCAACAAGGCGGCAGCGGAGCTGTCCCGGAGGGTACGCGAGTACCTCGCGGTGGCGGGCTTCGGACGCCGCGGAGCGTCGCCGGCCGACGACAATCCCGACGAGCTGGCCGAGCCGACGGTGCTCACCTACCACGCGTACGCCGCGCGATTGCTGGCCGAGCACGGGCTGCGTATCGGCCACGAGCCCGACACCCGGCTGATCGCCGACGCATCCCGTTTCCAGCTCGCCGCCCGGGCGATCCGCCGGCACCGTGACCCGGTCAACCACCTGAGCACCTGGCTGGCGACGAGCGTCTCCGGCCTGCTCGCGCTCGACGCCCAGCTCGCCGAGCATCTCGTCAGCCCCGACGAGCTGCGCCGTTTCCAGCAGGACGAGGCGCCGCTGTGGCTCCAGACGCGCCAGACCACCGAGGTCGCCAAGACGGTGGCCACCCTCGCAAAGCGCGACGAGCTGCTGGCCTTCGTCGAGGGCTACCGCCGCGTCAAGGCAGACCTGTCCCTGATGGACTTCTCCGACCAGATGTCGCGGGCGGCCGTCCTCGCGACCTCGTGCCCCGAGGTCGGTTCCAGTGAGCGCGACCGCTTCCGGGTGGTGCTCCTCGACGAGTACCAGGACACGTCCGTCGCCCAGGCGCGGCTGCTGCGCGCGCTGTTCTCGGACGCCGTCGACGCCGAAGGCCGCGGCCACGCCGTGACCGCGGTCGGAGATCCCTGCCAGGCCATCTACGGGTGGCGGGGAGCCTCGGTGCGCAACATCGACGCCTTCCCCGTCGACTTCCCCGTGGTCGACGCGAGCGACGCGACCGTCCGCTACCCGCTCAGCATCAACCGGCGGTCGTGCTCCCGGATCATCGACGTCGCCAACGCCGTCGCCAGGCCCCTGTACTCCGTCCACACCGGCTCCCGGCCCCTCCGAGCACGCTCGACGGTCGAAGCCGGCGTCGTGCGAGCCGCCGTCCTCGAGACCTTCTTCGATGAGCTCGACTTCCTCTCCACGGAGGTGCCACAGGCGCACCGGTCCATGGCGCGGCCGCGGTGGAGCTCCATCGGCGTCCTGGTCCGCGACAACACCATGGCCGGCGCGGTCCACGAGGCGTTGACCGCGGTCGGTGTACCGGTCGAGGTGGTGGGGCTGAGTGGGCTGCTGACCACGCCGGAGGTGGCGGAGGTGGTCGCGACGCTCGATGTGCTCCACGACGTCACCGCCAACGCGTCGCTGCTGGCGCTGCTGAGCGGCCCCCGGTGGGCGGTCGGTGTCCGTGACCTGGCGCTGCTCGGTCGACGTGCCCGCAGGCTGGCGGGCTCTGACGACCTGGCCTCGATCGACACGGGCGATGCGCCCGATGTGGCCGCCGAGCTCGACCGCGCGGTGGCCGGCGTGGATTCGGCCGACGTCGTCTCGCTGCTGGAGGCGCTCGACAACCCGGGCGGGGCCGCGTACTCCGACGAGGCGCGGGCCCGCTTCGCGGAGTTGTCCGCCGAGCTGCGCGACCTTCGGCGCTACGTCGGTGAGCCCCTGCTCGACCTGGTCCGGCGGGTCATCGACGTCACCGGTATCGACGTCGAGCTCGCGTCGTCCGGCTCGGCCGTCGCGGCCGCCCGACGCGACAACCTCGCGTCGTTCCTCGATGCGGTCGCCGCCTTCGCCGGTATCGACAACGACGCGTCGCTGCCCGGGCTCCTCGCCTACTTCGAGGCCGAGGAGGAGTACGGGCAGGGGTTGTCGCTGGCGCTTCCGACCGAGGCGGACTCCGTCAAGCTGCTGACTGTGCACCGGGCGAAGGGGCTCGAGTGGGACGTGGTCTTCCTACCCGGGGTCTGCGCCAAGGTGTTCCCGCCCTCCCGGGGGCGGGGTCGCTGGCCGACAGCCATGGAGCAGCTGCCCACACCCCTACGTGGGGACCGCCTCGATCTGCCGTCGATCCCCGAGCGGAGCAACGCCGGCCTGAAGTCGTACGTCGCGTCGTGTCGCGAGCACGACCTGTTCGAGGAGCGCCGTCTCGCCTACGTCGCCGTCACCCGGCCGCGACAGCAGCTGGTGGTCTCCTGCCACTGGTGGGGGCCGGAACAGAAGCAGCCGCGCGGGCCGTCGGTGTTCATGCAGTCCGTCATCGACGCCATGGCCGGCTGGGGGGCCAGTCCCGAGATCCAGGTGGCCGAACCGCCTTC
>JAWWPH010000145.1:0-3401 GCA_033850875.1 Nocardioidaceae bacterium
TAGTGCCCCCAGGTTGCGCTGGTCGGTGAACAACTGGAACGAGAACAGGCTGCGGAAGCCGAGCTCGACGGCACGTGCACTGAATCGGCGCAGCGTGGTTCGTCGGTCATGTCGTCGATGTGGAACGTCTCGTGCTCCCAGACCGCGCTCAGACACGGCCCCTCGTGGAACTCCTCCTGCGCCTTGTCCGCCTGAACAACCAGATCGTCGGTGGCAGCCACGGACTCGACCTCAGACTTGTCCCGCACCAGGGTGATCCCAGCGAAATCGGCGCCGGGGACCGTGTCCACGGCGCCAGAAGTGATCGTGGTCAGCGTGTCGTCCAGCCCCTGAGCCGACGACAGCGACCGTGCTACCTCGCCGAGCACCTGGGCCAGACTCGATCCACTGTCGCTCGTCACGACTTCAACGTCCCCTACCTATGTACCTGGACAAACTCGACCCGCAGCGAACTCGCCCCCCGCGCGACGGCACCGCGCAGAGGTGATGCCCGCGGAACGTTGGGAGTCGGCTGGCTGCCGCGATCTTGTCGGCGTGGGCGGAAGCGGTAATGAGAGCCCATCAGTCGACACCGCCTTGCCTCAGGTCTCGTCGACGGAGACGGGTTGTCCGGTGGCCTGGCTCACGATCTGCGCGGCGATTTCCCGCAGCTTGACGTTCCGGGTCTGGGATAGCCGGACGAGGACGTCGAAGGCGCCGTCATCGCTGCATTGCCGAGCGGCCATCACGATGCCCTTAGCTTGTTCGATCACCGCGCGGGAGCGCATGGCTTCGCGCAGCGATTCGGCCTGGCGAGTGGCCTGGTTGTAGCGGTACGCGTGGGCAAGGGCGAGGGCGGCGTGCCCGGCGAAGGCCCGCGCCATCGTCCGGCTTGACTCGTCGAACGAGTGCGGCGTCCCGGCGTAGGCGTTCAGTGCGCCGCCGAGATGCTGCTGCGTCGGCATCGAGGTGGACATCGAGCTGGCGACGCCGATCTCCTTCCCTCGGTCCCGGAACTCGGGCCACCGGGTCTCGGTGGACATGTCCTCGACGATGAGGATCTGGCCGGAGTTGGCGGCGTTCAAGCAGGGCCCCCAGCCGGCTTCGTACTGCCGTTCGTCCATCGAGGTCGCGAGGTCCCCGGTGCTGGCGACGGTGCTGGGGCGACCGTTGTCGATCAGCGTCACCGACACCTCGTCCGCTCCGGGAATCCGGTTCTTGGCGAGCGCGACGATGTCCTCGAGAACCTTTTCAAGGGTCTGTGCCGAGGTCAGGATCGCCGAAAGCTCGGCGAGCGTCCCCGTCGGGTCGAGAGGATCGGTCGTGCTCCTGTGGTTTTCGGTGTGCTCGTTGTACATCTCAGTCCCGCCGTCCGTGTCAAAGACGGACCCGCTCCGACCGTCTCGCTGCCCGGCCAGGCCGGGGAGCGCGAAGGGAAAGCTGGGAGGAGAACTGCGAGTGCAGTGGATGCCCGACTCGGCCGCTGTCCAGCAACGACGCCCAGGCTTTCAACCTACGCCCGAGTGTCTCTGGGCTGCCATGCCGCCCTTCGTCCAGACCGCGCGCGAGGTGCCGCTCGCGGACGCTTCGCCAAGCGGAAACCGGCGTTCTCGCACACTGATAGTGCTGGTTGCGCGGGTTCCAGTGCGCTCACGACTACCGCCTGTACGCGGGGGACCGAGTAGCGGCGGCTCGGCGTCCTGGTTCTGTGCGAGCGCTGCCCGATAGCCGGACGGCTTGGTCAGCCGTCGGGTGAAGGCGGGGTGCGGAACGAGGCGAACACCACCTTGCCGTCGTCGGTGATCTGTTCGCAGCCGGTGCGGTCGGCAAGCGCCTCGACGATTCGCATGCCTCGACCCGACTCGGCGTCTGCGTTATCGGTGCGTTCAGGGTCGAGTACCGGCTCCGCTGGGTCGGCGTCGTGCACGCGGAGGCTGAGCTCACCAGCCGTCCGCCGCAGGGTCAGGATTACCGGTGCTCGGCCGTGCCGGACGGCGTTGCTCACGAGCTCGGTAACGGCCAGCAGCAAGGAGTCGACGAGGGTCGGCAGGTGCCAGCGTTGAACGGCCGACCGGACGACCCGTCGGGCGGTTCCGGCAGCCATCGGACCGGACTCGAGGTCTGCCGTCATCTCGGCGCCGCCCGGCCCGGGCACGGGCTGCTCAACCATCACCACATTGGTCTGCCCGATCCCGGTTGGCCGGAACGGCGGGGCAGAGGCGGTCCCGGCGCGGGGACCATTCGGCCGAAGCTACGGGAGCGGCGCCGGTCGCCACCAGCAGCGGCCCGTCTCTTGCGCAGCGCGACCGCGGACCGATGGCCACGATCGTGCTTCGCCGCTATTGACCTGCAGAGTCGATCGGACGCGTGGGCGCTGCTGAGCTGCCCCATCTGTAGCAGCTACCGGGTGAGCTCGAACCACACGGTCTTTCCGGTGGGCAACTCATCGACCCCCCAGCGCTCTGCGAGAACTTCCATGATCAGTACGCCGCGCCCGTTCCGGTCGAGCGCGGCGCTCTCCCTGCGCACCGGTCGTTGGCTGCTGCCGTCGCTGATCTCGATGCGGAGCACCCCCTGCTGGTAGCCGAGCTGCAGATGGGTGCCGCTGCGGGCGTGGAGCCACGCGTTCCCGACGACCTCGCTGGTGATCAGCACGGCGTCGTCCTCGGTGTCCACGGGTAGCTCGTGCCGGCGGCAGAACTCCTGGACGAACGCACGTGCCGTGCCAGCCGCCGCGGCCGAGGCGGGTAGCGTCACGTCGTCCACGTCACTCCGCTGCTCGGTCTGATCGCCCGTAATGCGGGGGTGGGCGGTGCCGCGCCCCTCCACCCTTGGTGCGCTGCCGCGGCGGAGAAACTTCCCTTTCCGCCGGAGGGTAATCGGGAGGTGTCCGTGGAGTCATGGCCGCAGGGGTACCGGGGGACGACTTGACCGCACGCGAGCGGGACGCGAACGAACGCGACCGGATCGCCGACGCGCGGGATGCGACGGCGGAGCAGCGGGACCGAGCCGCCGACCGGCGTGACGCGGTTGCCGATACTCGTGACGAGGTCTGGACGCAGCACGAGGTGGACGTGCAGACGCTGATGGACGCCGCCGATCGAGCCGATCGGCTCGCCGAGACCCGGGACCGGGACGCCGAGGTGCGGGACACCGCCGCGGAGGTGCGCGAGGCCGAAGACGGCACGGCCGGTGCCCCTGCCGGGGCCGACCGCGGCCAGTCGGCCGTGGACCGGTGGCTGAGCGGCCGGGACCGCGACCACGCCGCGGGAGACCGTGCCGATCTCGCGACCAGACGGCAACAGGCCGAAGGGCACCGGGACGAGGCCGGAGAGGACCGTCAGGAGGCAGCGGTGGACCGGACGCAGGCCGAGACAGACCGCGTCGAGGCGAGCAAGGACCGGGAACAGGCAAGCCACGAC
>JAWWPH010000164.1:0-3822 GCA_033850875.1 Nocardioidaceae bacterium
GAGCCTGCAGCGCGTCACCGCGGGTCGTCGTCGGGCTCGTCGGGCTGGTCGGGCTGACTAGCCGGCTGCCCCGGCAGCGACCCGACGAAGGCGAGCACCTGGTCGTGGAGCCTGCCGTTGGTGGCGATGGCGCCCTCGCCGAGAGGACCGGGGACGCCGTCGAGCCCGGTGAAGCGACCGCCCGCCTCCTCCACGATCACGCTGAGCGCGGCCATGTCGTGCAGTGCGAGCCTCGGCTCCAGGGCGATGTCGACGCCGCCCTCCGCGACGAGCATGTAGGACCAGAAATCGCCGTAGGCACGGTTGCGCCAACAGCGTGAGGTCAACGCCATGAAGTCGGCGCTGCGGCCGACGTCGTGCCACTCCCCGAGCGAGGAGTACGAGAGCGAGGCGTCGTGCAGGTCGGACACGTCCGACACCCGGCACGGCTGTGCGGCCAGCAGCGACCGGCCGGTCCAGGCTCCCCCGGCCTTCGACGCCCACCACCGCCGGTACAGCGCGGGCGCGGACACGACGCTCGCCACGACCACGTCCTCGACCATCAGCGCGATCAGCGTGGCCCAGACGGGCACGCCGCGCACGAAGTTCTTGGTGCCGTCGATCGGGTCGACCACCCAGCGCCGCGGGCCCCAGCCGGACTCGCCACCCTCCTCCCCGACCACCGCGTCGCGGGGGCGGGCGCGACCGAGGGTACGGCGGACCCCGTCCTCCACCGACGAGTCGGCGTCGGAGACGGGGGTCAGGTCCGGCTTGGTGACCACGTGCAGGTCGAGCGCCTTGAAGCGGTGCATGGTCAGCGAGTCCGCATCGTCGGCGAGCACGTGAGCGAGGCGCAGATCGTCGGTGTGGTCGGTCCGCATGACGATCAGGCTAAGGCCGACGGTCGGAACTGGTCGCGGCGCCGCGCTGGGTGAACCCTGCGTGACTACCCTTTCGTCCAATGGTGATCGTCCGGGCACCGACGTGTAATTGAAATGTCGACCACCAAGGAGAGACACCATGTTCCATGAGATCGGTGGACTACCGCTCCACCCGCTGGCAGTGCACGCGGCGGTGGTGTCCGTCCCCCTGGCCGCACTGCTCGGGATCCTGTTCGCCGTGCCACGGACCAGGGCGTGGTCACGCATCCCGCTGGCCCTGGTCTCGGTCGGGGCCGCCGGCGCGGTCTTCGTCGCACGGCAGAGCGGTAAGGACCTGGAGAAGACCCTGGGGCTCACCGGGGGCAACAGCCCAGTCGTGGCCCTCGTGCGCACCCACGCGGGCCGGGCCAACGTGCTCATGATCATGGTGGTGATCTTCGCGGTACTGGCCGTGGCTGCCTTCTTCTTGTCGCGCGACCCACGACGGTTCCAGGGCACGCTCGCGGTCACCGTCTGCGCCGTGGTGGTCGTCGCATCGGTCGTCATCGCGTTCCAGTGCTACCGCGTCGGCGACAGCGGCGCCCGGGCCGTCTGGGGCACCACCATCGCCAAATAGCCCCCGCGTCGAGCGGGCGCGAATGTTCGGTCGAGCGGGCGCAAATGCTCGGTCGATCGGGCGCTAATGTTCGGTCGACCGGGCGCTAATGGTCGGTCGATCGGGCGCTAATGGTCGGTCGACCGGGCGCACATGCGGCCGGCGTACGCCACGGGTGCCGGCTCAGTCGTCCTCCGCGCGCTCCCGGCTCTCCAGCAGCCTGCGGAACGAGTCCACCCGAGCGGCCTCCACCCGGCCATCCGCCACCGCGTCGTCCAGAGCGCACTCGGGCTCCGTCGCGCCGTGGGTGCACCCGCGGGGGCAGTCGACGGTCAGCACGTCGAGGTCCTCGAAGGCCTTGATGAGCCGCCGCGGGTCGACGTGGGCGAGCCCGAACGACCGGATGCCGGGTGTGTCCACCACCCAGCCGCCGAACGACAGCTCCAGGGCGAAGACCGACGTCGACGTATGCCGCCCACGTCCCGTCACCACGTTGACGCTGCCGGTCGTACGGTGCGCTCCCGGCACGAGCGCGTTGACGAGCGTCGACTTCCCGACGCCGGAGTGGCCGACGAAGACACTGACCCGGTCGCGCAGCACCGCCCGGACGCCGTCGAGGTCGCCGCCGCGCTCTGCCACGACGTACGAGACGCCTAACGGACGGTAGATCCCGAGGAGACCCTCCGGGTCGGCGAGGTCCACCTTGGTGAGGCAGAGCAGGGGCTCCATCCCGGCGTCGTAGGCCGCGACCAGGCAGCGGTCGATCAGGCGCGGCCGCGGCTCGGGGTCGGCGACGGCGGTCACGACGACGAGCTGGGTCGCGTTCGCCACCACGATGCGCTCCACCGGGTCGGTGTCGTCGGCGGTGCGCCGCAGGACCGTGTCGCGGGGCTCGACCTCGACGATGCGGGCGAGGCTCCCGGGGTCGCCGGAGACGTCGGCGACCAGGCGGACGCGGTCACCGACGACCACACCCTTGCGGCCGAGCGGTCGCGACTTCATGGCGATCACGGTCCGGTCGCCGCCCTCGGACACCCGCACCGTGTAACGGCCCCGGTCGACGGTCACGACGAAGCCGCGGGCAGCGCCGGCGTACGACGGCCGGTCCTTCGTGCGGGGTCGCGTACGCCGTCGTGGCCGGTCGAAGCGGCTCGGGTCCTCCGGGTCGTAGCGCGGCGGGCTCACCCGAGCATCGCCAGCCAGGCCCCGACGAAGTCGGGATGGGTCTTCGACGTCGTCTGCACGTCGTCGACCCGGACCCCGGGGACGACGAGCCCGAGGACCGCGGCGGCATGAGCCATCCGATGGTCGGCGTACGTATGGAACAGGCCACCGGACAGTGGCCGCGGCGCGATGTCGAGCCCGTCGGCGGTCTCGCGGGCGTCGCAGCCCAGCGCGGCCAGCTCCGTCGCCAGCGCGGCGAGCCGATCGGTCTCGTGGCCCCGCAGGTGGGCGACGCCGCGCAGGTGGGACGGCGACGACGCGACCGCGGCCAGCGCGGCGACCACCGGGGTCAGCTCGCCGACGTCGTGCAGGTCGAGGTCGACGCCGTCGAGCGCGCCGCGCCCGGTGACGGTGAGGCCGTCCGCTGCCAGCTCGACCTCGGCTCCCATCACCTCGAAGATGTCGCGCAGCCGGTCCCCGGGTTGGGTCGTGGTGCCCGGCCAACCGGCGACGGTGACGGTGCCGCCCGTCACGGCCGCCGCCGCCAGGAACGGCGCGGCGTTGCTGAGGTCGGGTTCCACCTCGGTATCGAGAGCGCCGATCGGCCCGGGCCGCACCACCCACCGGTTCGGCTCGTCGACCTCGACGCCCACGCCGCGCTCGCGGAGCATCTGTACGGTCATCTCCACGTGGGGCAGGGACGGCAGGGGCTTGCCGTCGTGCCGCACGTCGACCCCTCGGCGGTAACGCGCCCCCGTGAGCAACAGGGCCGAGACGAACTGGCTCGACGCCGAGGCGTCGAGGCTCACCTGCCCGCCCTCCACGGCTCCCACCCCGTCGATCGCGAACGGCAACGTGCCCGATGCGTTGTCGACCGCGACGCCCAGGGCTGCCAGCGCCCGGAGCATCTGGTCCATCGGCCGCTCCCTGGCCCGGGCGTCACCGTCGAACCTCACCCGCCCGGTGGCAAGCGCCGCAGCCGGCGGAACGAAGCGCATCACCGTCCCGGCCAGACCGCAGTCCACGTACGCCGGGCCGGTCAGGTCGTGCGGGACCAGGCGCAGCCCGGTGGCGGTCTCCTCGATGGCGGTCCCGAGCGCGCGGAGCGCGGAGACCATCAGCCGGGTGTCGCGGGCGAGCAGCGGCCGGGTGATGGAGGCCGGGCCGTCCGCGAGCGCGGCGAGCACCAGCGCCCGGTTCGTG
>JAWWPH010000165.1:0-2895 GCA_033850875.1 Nocardioidaceae bacterium
CCTGGCTGTCGTCGTTCGGCGTCGGGTACCTCAGGTAGTACCAGGACGAGTCGACGAAGGTGTCCATCGTGTCGGTGTCGCGCGTCGCAGCACCGCCGCACCGCGGACAGGCGACGTTGACCCACTCGGTCGCCGAGGCCAGAGGCGAGACACCCTTCGGGGTCAGGTCCTCGCCCTTCATCTCGGGCAGTTCGACAGGCAGCTGGGCTTCCGGTACCGGTACCTCGCCGCAGCTCGGACAGTGGATGATCGGGATCGGCGGCCCCCAGTACCGCTGCCTCGAGACCAACCAGTCGCGCAGCCGGAAGTTGACGGTGCGGCGGCCCGCGCCCTTCCGCTCCAGCCAGTCGATGATCGCGGACTTGGCGTCGTCGACCTGCAGGCCGTCCAGGCTCACCTCGTCATTCGCGGAGTTGATGGCCGGCCCCTCGCCGGTGTACGCCTCGCCGTCGAACCCGTCGGCAGGCTGGACCGTCCGGACGATCGGCAGGTCGAACCGCTTGGCGAAATCCCAGTCGCGCTGGTCCTGTCCCGGCACCGCCATGATCGCGCCCGTGCCGTAGTCGGCCAGCACGTAGTCGGCTGCGTACACGGGCATCCGGGCCCCGTTGACCGGGTTGACGGCGTGGACGCCCAAGAAGACGCCGGTCTTGTCGCGCCCCTCGGTCATCCGGTCGATGTCGGTCGTTCGCTTGACCTGCTCCAGGTACTCCTCGAAGGCCTCGCGATGCTCCTGCTGGCACAGCTCACGCGCCAAGGGAGCGTCGGCCGCGACCACGAAGAACGTCGCTCCGAACAAGGTGTCCGGGCGGGTCGTGAACACGGTGACGGGCTCCGGTCGCGGACCGTCGGGGCCCTCGATGACGAAGTCGACGTGGGCACCCTCGGAGCGGCCGAACCAGTTGCGCTGCATGGTCAGGACCCGCTCGGGCCAGCGGCCACGCAGCTGCCCCATGTCGTCCAACAGGCGCTGGGCGTAGTCGGTGACCTTGAAGTACCACTGCGTCAGGTCGCGCTTGGTGACTTCCGCTCCACACCTCTCGCACCTCCCGCCGACCACCTGCTCGTTGGCCAGGACGGTCTGGTCGTTGGGGCACCAGTTGACGGCTGACGCCTTGCGGTAGGCCAGCTCATGCTCGTACAGCTTCAAGAACAGCCACTGTGTCCAGCGGTAGTACTCCGGGTCGGACGTGTGCAGGCGACGAGACCAGTCGAACGAGATGGCATAGCGCCGGAACGAGTCCGCCTGGGTCTCGATGTTCTTGTACGTCCACTCGGACGGATGCTCGTTGCGCTTGATGGCGGCATTCTCCGCCGGCAGCCCGAACGAGTCCCAGCCGACGGGGTGCAGCACGTCGAAGCCCAGCTGGAACCAGTACCGCGCGATCACGTCGGCCAGCGCGAACACCTCAGCGTGGCCCATATGCAGGTCGCCCGAGGGGTACGGGAACATGTCCAGCACGTAGCGGCGCTCGCGGCTGTCGTCGTCCAAGGCCCTGAACGGGTCCAGGTCGTCCCAGACCTTCTGCCAGCGTTCCTGGGCGGCCTCGACGTCGTACACCTCGCGCGCGTCGGCGCTGTGCTCGGGGTTGCGATTCTCAGTCATCTCTGCTGCTCTCCTCGGCCGGTCTGCGGTGGCGCGGCGATGTTGCTGGGGACATGAAAAAGCCCCTCACGCATGAGGGGCAGCCGCACTGTCGAAGAGCTTCGATCAGCGCGGCCAACTAAGGAGCAGCGACTTCCGCACATCCCAAGCGTACCGCAGAGGCGGGCCGGCCGGCCACGGCACTTCGGTACGGCAGCGGTCACACCGCGGCCGGCTCCGCCGGCGTACGCGCGACCTCACGCAACAGGACCACGATGGCGCAGCCCGCGACCAGGTACCCACCGCCCTGGAACGCAAGCACTGGCACGATTCCCACCGAGCTGCCGAGGAATCCGGCGCTCACGGCTCCGACGACCATCGCGACACTCTGCACGAGTCCCATCGCCCCGAAGACACGGCCCCGATACGCGTCGGCGGTGCTGCGCTGGAACAACGTCATGAAGCCCGCCACCGTCAGCGCGCCGGGAACGCCGACCACGATCATGCAGGCGGCCGCGGGCCAGACCTGGACCCACACGAGCGGGTACAGGAACATCGTCAGGTCGACGACCCCGAAGACGACCGAGCCCCAGCCGAACAGATGGGCCGCCGACACGCGGTGTCCCACGGATGCCGCGACGAGGCCGCCGGCGATGCCTCCGATGGCCTGGACCGACACGATGAGCCCGTACGCCTCTGCGCTGCCATGGAGGACGTCGCGGACGAACGGGGCGAAGAGGGTACCCATGATGCCCTCGCCCACGCTCGTCACCAGTACGAACGCGAAGATCACCCGCAGGACGCGCTGCGACGCCGCGGCACGGAGCCCGTTCAGCCACTCATTCCAGAGCCGCATGAGCCGCCCCTCCAGCTCGCGCGTCGACGTCTCGGGAGCTGCGTCGGAGTCGTCGGCTCTGCCGGACGTGCGTACCGCTGCCACCATCGACGCGGCGAGGACGAAGGTCGCTGCATCGACCGCTGCGAGCGCGGTGATGCCGCCCAACCCGGCGACGACGCCTCCAACGGCCGACCCGACCAGGCGGGACAGGTCCGCGTTCTGCCCGTTCAGCGCGTTCGCGGTGACCAGCCGGTCGTCGGGAACGAGATGCGGGACCAGCGCTTGCTCCGCGGGCGAGAAGAAGACCTGGATGATGCCCTCCCACATGAGCACCACGTACACGATCCAGACCTGGTCGGCGCGATGCACCAGCACAAGCGGGGCGAGTCCCACGCACAAGAGCAGGTTGGCCCCGATCATGGTCCGCTTGCGGTCCCAACGATCCACGAAGACACCGGCCACCGAGCTGAAC
>JAWWPH010000600.1:0-2580 GCA_033850875.1 Nocardioidaceae bacterium
CGGATGCCAAACAGAGCGCGGCGCTGTCGCGCTACGGCGCGGCGCTCGGTGCCGCTTTTCAGGTCGCCGACGACATTCTGGACGAAGAGGGCGACGAGGCTGCGCTCGGCAAGCGCGCCGGCAAGGATGCCGGCCGCAACAAGGCGACCCTGGTCGCGGCGCTCGGGATGGATGCCGCGCGCACGCGTCGCGACCGGCTCGCCGAAGAGGCGATTGCGGCACTGAAAGACGGCGGCTTCGGCGAGCGCGCCGGCGTGCTGGCGCAGGCCGCGCGCTTCACCGTCGAGCGCCGAAGCTGAAGCACACGGCCCCACGACGCCGCGCCATGCCGTTGCGCCTCGTCGAGGCCCGGCCGCGGCTCTTCATATGCGTTGCGATAGGCATCGCGCTTGGGCTGGTTCTGCCGCACGATTGGCGCTTGTTGACCCGCCTGCTGATCGCCTGGAACGGTGCGATCATCCTCTACCTGATTCTCGGCGCGCGCATGATGATGCAGGCCGACAACCTTTCCATACGTCATCGCGCGAAACTGACGGACGATGGCAAGTACGCGTTTCTTGGCCTGTCCATCCTGGCCGCGATTGCTTCGTTGGCGGCGATCATTTTCGAACTCGCCGGCGTGAAGGACCTTTCAGGACCGGACAAGACCACGCATGTCGCGCTTGTCGCGACCACGATCGTCAGCTCCTGGTTTTTCGTGCACCTGACGTTCACGCTGCATTATGCGCACGAATACTTCGCCGAGGAATTGCGCACGCCCGATCCGACGGATGTGCGCGGCGGGCTGATCTTCCCCGAAACGAAAGACCCCCGCTACATCGATTTCCTCTATTTCTCCTACATTATCGGAGTTGCGTCGCAGACGGCGGACGTTGCGACATCGTCGGCGACAATGCGGGCACTCGCGCTTGTGCACGGGATCGTGTCGTTCTTTTTCAACACGACGATCCTGGCGCTAACGATCAATATCGCTGCAAGCCTGCTCTGATAGCTCGCTTAACGGGCGAGCGACGCCGATTCCTGTACGATCCGCGCGCCGCTGTTTTTCGAGAAGGTAAGAGACAGAAGCGCAGAGCCGACGGAACGTTCGCCGCCGCGCGAGCGTCGGTCCCATTGCATCACGCCTTTGACGCGGCAGACGGATTGGACACCGTCGCAATCGGTTGAAACCGTGCCGGGGACGATGCGGTAATAGCGCTGCGACCACGTGCGGATATATTGCAGTTTGTCGCGCAGCACCTGGTCGCGCGTCATCGGCTTGCCGTAATAGATCACGTGATCGGCATAGAACCGCGCCATGGAGCGCGGATTGATGCCGGAATCCGTCGACCAGACGTGCAGGTAATTCGACAGCTGCGCTTGTGCCTTGTCAGCCGTGAAAGAACCTTGGGCCGATTGCGCCGGCGTTGCAGCCAAGGCGCAAAACCCAGCGGTTATTGTCAGCAAATGTCGGATCATTGGTCCGCCTCGAACTCGGAGACGCGGACTGAACGCGACGGAGGCCGAAGAGTTGCGAGCGGCAGCGTCTGATTTCGCAGGGCCCGCAGAGATGGATCGAACTAGCGGCGACGCACGAAGCCCGACCTATCTCGGCGAAGGCGCCGCAACAGCAGGACGACAACTGCCGCCTCTTCCGACCACGCGACTCCCGACCTCCTCGACATGATCCGAACTGATCCCCCTGTGTAGACGCATCGTTGGGATTCTGCCAGAACCTCCCCGCGCGGATGCTGGGCCGCTGGGGAGACGCTATGAGAGCCGGAGTTTTACGTCGTGTCGGGTTGGCTATGTTGCTCACGCTGCCATCGATGGCAGCCTTTGCTAAGACGACCACCATCGATGACGTGACCGTAGATGTTCCAGAAGGCTACGAGGTCGCCAGCAGCAAACGCGGACTCTTGATCAAATCATCGGACAAAGAGGTTGACCTTTGGATTGAGCTCTTCAGCGCCGCCGACACACCTACTGTGCGCAAAGAGCACATGGACTATTGGAAAAAGGAAAAAGTCGACCTCCATGGGGACGGAGACACCACTAAGAGCAAATCAGGTGAAACCGAAGTCACGAACACCAGCTTTCCCGGTGCAACTTGGAAGGGCGACCCAACAGTGCTGCATTATAACGCAAGCGGGCCTTTTGGATCGCAGAATTGGACGTTGCTGATTACCTATTGGGCCTCTCCCGACGGCGACAAGCAACATGGCGAGGCGATCAACAAGATCGTCAGCGACGTTAAATTCAAATATCCGAATTAGGGTATCGGCGGTAGGTGCGCTCCACAAACGCCAGGGCGGACGACTAGCAGCTCGCCGCCTTGTCAATCGCGGCGATGATTGATGCGAAGCGCTCCTCTACCTCGGTGCGCATTTCTGGGTGAGTGAACACGTAAAGTTCGGCGTGACGGATTGCCGTCAGGACTTGTGCCGCCACGGTCGAGGGGTCGAGCCCCGAGTCCACGCGATCTTTGATGTCAGCGGCAAGCCTGCCGGCGGCAGTCGTGGGGCCCGGCGTCGGCAGCGGACCGTAACGAGCCGGGCGGTGCCGTCCACTCTCGCTAATGCGTGTGCGGACAAAGCCGGG
>JAWWPH010000287.1:0-3351 GCA_033850875.1 Nocardioidaceae bacterium
ATATCCAACCGCGGTGGCCAGGATCGAGTGCACCGGCGCTCTCCTGACCGGCCGACATTCCCGCCCACTCGACGGGAATGCGGATGAGTCAGTCGACCTCGACGTCGATCGTGTGCCACCCCGTCGCCCCGTTCGGCACCACCTGCGCTTGGGCTCCGGTTTGGGTATAACCGGACTTGTCCGTGGCCCGTACCTGGAGCTGGTGCTTTCCCTTCGTGGCCGACCACACGTACGCCCATTGCCGCCAGCTGTCGTTGGTCGGATCGTTGCCGAGCTTGGCCGCGGTCCAGGCACCATCGTCGACGCGGACCTCGACCTTGGCGATCCCCGTGTGCTGCGCCCAGGCCACGCCGCCGACCGCCACCTGGCCGGCGGAGACATGGTCACCGTTCGGCGGCACATCGATCCGCGACTCGGTCTTGACCGGTCCCTGCGGCGACCAGCCGCGCTCGGTCCAGAACGCCGTGAAGTTGTCGAACGTCGTCACCTCGAAGTCGACCACCCACTTCGTCCCGGATACGTAGCCGTACAAGCCGGGTACGACCATCCGGACGGGGAAGCCGTGCTCGGGGGCTAGCGGCTCGCCGTTCATGGCGACGGCGAACATGGCGTTGCGCCCGTCCGTCAGGGCCGACAGGGGCGTACCGCAGGTCCAGTCGTCCTGCGAACGGGAGAGGACCGCGTCCGCCCCCGACTGGACCCCAGCCTCGGCCAGTACGTCGGCGATGAGCACGCCCGAGAACCAGGCGTTCGAGATGAGGTTGCCGCCGACCTCGTTGGACACGCAGCACAGGGTGAGCCACGCCTCGGTGAGCCCGCGTTCGACCAGGTCCACATAGCTCAAGGTCATCTCGTTGTCCACCATGCCGTGGATCCTCAGAGACCAGTCCTGCGGCAGGATCTCCGGGATCGCGAGCGCGGTGTCGATCCGGTAGAAGTCGTCCTGCGACGTGAGCCATGGAGCGATGCCCTTGACGCCTACCGAGACCCCGGCGGGCTCGGTCGGCGCGGACACGTTCAGGCGCAGGCCGCGCCGGGCTGCGTCGATGGCTGCCCGGCCGTGCGCCTGTACCCGCCCCACGACGCCGGCGACGACAGATGCCGCCGCCACGATGGAGGCCAGCCGGACGAAGTCACGTCTGGACTGCTGAGTAGGGCCCGACGTTCCGGCACCCGTCGTCCGCGGCTCGGCAGGCCCCGTCTGTGGACCGGCAGCCTTCACGGCGCGAGGGGCCAGGGTCGCGAGCATGCCGAGCGAGACGACGACACCGATGGCTGCGGGGACGTAGGTCGCCTCCGAGGAGGTCAGCCGCGCGTGGACGGCGAGAAGCAGGACGAGACCCATACCGACGAAGATGGCCTCGGCAGTGAGGAGTGAGCGCATCGCGACGACTCCAACGATCCCGCTGACCACCAGCAGACCGAGCAGGGTGCCCGTGATGACCAGCGGCTTGTCGTTGTGGCCTACCACCGAGATGACCTTTTCGATCACCCATCCAGGCGTCAGGCGGATGATGCTCTCGGCTACCGCCACGACCGGCGACACCCGCTGATGCAGGTACCCACTCACCAGCTCCGAGGCGGCCAGTCCGGCGCCGGCGGAGAGCACGCCGGCTACCGCACCGAGACCCTGCCTTCTACTCATACCTTCGATAGTGCCTCGACAGATGTCAGCAGCGGGCGAGATCGGGTGCTGGGTCGCAAAGCGTCACCAACTCGTCATGCTTTTGCTGACACAATCGGGCGGTGAGTGACGCTGACGCGATGCGGATAGGCATAGGGCTCGACGTACACCCTCTGGTCGACGGCCGCCCTATGTGGCTGGCAGGGCTGCTCTGGCCGGACGAGGAGCGGGGCCTCGTCGGACACTCCGACGGTGACGTCGTCAGCCATGCCATCTGCGACGCTCTGCTGTCGGCTGCTGGGCTGGGTGATCTCGGCAGCCAGTTCGGCACCTCGGACCCGCAATGGGCAGGCTCCAGCGGATCGGCCCTGCTCGCTGAGACCGTACGGCGACTGCGCCTTGCCGGTGCGGTCGTAGGGAATGTCGCGGTCCAGCTCGTGGGTGAGCGGCCGAAGATCGCGCCGCGCCGGGCCGAGGCGGAGCGTGTGCTCAGCGACGCGTGTGCTGCAGGTGTCAGCGTCTCGGCGACTACGACGGACGGCCTTGGCGTCACCGGACGCGGTGAGGGACTCGCAGCGATCGCCACCGCACTGGTGTGGACGTCGGGAGCGCCGACGGTCTGACGACGGGGTCCAGCCCAGCGAACTTGCTGACCCGGGAGGAACTCTGCGCCCGTCGGCAGGACATTCCTGCCCACTCGACCCGGCATCTGCGCCCACTGGGCACGACATTTGCGCCCGCTCGGCAGGACATTCCTACCCACTCGAGCGGACTCTTGCGCCCACTCGACGGGACAAGCATGGCTCTCATGTGATATAAGTATCACATGTCTTGGGACGCCTCCGTCCACACCGACGAGCCGGACCTCTGGCGGGCACTCGCGAGTCCCTGGAGACGACAGCTCCTCGACCTGCTCCGAGCCCGCCCCCGGACGACGGGTGATCTCGCGTCGCACCTACCGGCGCTGAGCCGGTTCGCGGTCATGCAGCACCTCAGCATCCTCGTCGCGGCCGAGCTCGTACTGGTCGAGCGTCGCGGGCGGGAGCGCGTGAACCACCTGAACCCGGTGCCGCTACTGCGCTGGTACGAGCGCTGGGTCACCCCGTTGGCCGACGCCAGCGCACATGAGCTCCTCGCCGTTCAGCGGACGGCAGAACGAAAGGAAGACCGCACCATGACCGATGTCGAGACCGAAGAGATACGCGCCGTGCACATCACCTGCGAGCTCACCGTCGACGCCAGCGCCGACCGCGTCTTCCAGGTGGTCGCACACGAGTCCGCCAGTTGGTTCCCCTACACGTACGGCGGAGACAGGACCACTCGGATCGTCGTCGAGCCGCACGTCGGAGGGCGTCAGTACGAGGAGTGGGACGGCGGCGAGAGCGGCTATCTGTACGGCCATGTCACCGTCTACGACCCGCCGAGAAGGTTCGCGCTCAGAGGGCGTGTGATGCCGGGAACGATCCTGGACACGGACTACGAGTTCGCGGAGACCGAGGCCGGGGTCACCGTCCGGATGACGAAGGTGGCGATGGGCCCGATGACCGAGGAGGAGGCGACATCGGTCCGTGAGTACGGCGACGTCAGCCGGTTCGCGGATGCCATCCGAACGGCCGCGAAGGCGTAGTCCGGTGGAGCTAGACGCCTACCAGCTGGTCCTGCTGCGACGACCGACTAACGCGCCGGACCTCCCAGACGATCGCCTGCAAGAGCTGCAACGCGAGCAC